>NZ_MQWB01000001.1:1844166-1892580 GCF_002257665.1 Rubricoccus marinus
CTTGTTGGCGCTGCCATTTTGGGCGGCTCCCTCCTCACCTACAGCACGCGTCAACTCGCCGCCGAAGGCGAGGCGGACTCACGCGCTGATCAGGCGGACCTCGTCACGCGCCAGATCGCAGAAAGCGGTCACGCGCTGGTCCTGGCCTCCATTATCGGCACCGACGGGTTTCAGCCTGTGGCCGGCGCGACCCGCGAGTACGACGGCGGGACCTACCGCGTGGAGTACGACCCGGCATCGACGCCGCTTCGTGCTACGTTCGCGGTGCACTCCGACTACGCGGGCGCCACGCACACCATCCGGAGCACCTACGAGTGGGATCCCGTGGACTACCCCGGCCCCGTCTGGCTGGATGTGCCCTACGCCTCCGCAGAGGTGGCCTCTGGCGCGAGCGTGACCGGCGGCCCCGCCAACCTGGACGTGCAGTTCGACCGCCGCAAGCACGACGAGTTCGGTCTTGAAGGCCTCGCATCGCTGCGCACGATGGAGTCTGGCCTGAACGCAGCGTTTGGAGCGACCGACTCCGGCTTTGACTCCAGCCTGCCCGCGGGATCGTGGGAAGGACTGCTCGAAGACCTGAACGTCTCCAGCGGCGAAGGCCTCTACCAGCAGGCCCTCGCCAAAACGCCCGAGACCACCATTCCGGGGCCTCTGGCGCTTTCGGTCACCCGCAGCGGCGTCGGCAACGAGAACGAGGTCACGCACGTGACTGGCGATCTCGACATCGCCAGCGGCGGACGTTTCGAGGGCGAAGGCGCGCTCGTGATCGACGGGTTGCTCAGCGTCGCCCCAGGTGGCAAGATGAAGTGGCGCGGCATCGTCATCGTCCGCAGCGAGCAGCAGTACATGCCGATCCGCCTCAAGGGAGACGTCAAGGTGACGGGCGGCATCGTCGTGGTGCAGAACGCGTACCCGCCGGGCGGCCACATGGACGTGACCACGTGGCGGGACCTCTCGAAAGGGCTCGGCGCCACGAACATCCAGGGCGAGCCCTCGGTTTTCCCGTGGTCGGGCATGCCGTTCAAGCAGCACAAGCACCGCTTCGACATCGACTTCGGCACGCGGCGGATCGCGTTCGTCGAGAAGGGTGCGGCGGTCCCCACCCAGGAGGCCGTGACCCTCTTCCACGACACCATCAAGCGTCTGGGGAATGAGGAGATCTACCTGGAGTTCGAGAACGCGAGCCAGCACGGCTACGGCCAGTACACCCTCGCCGTCAACGGCGAGAGCAAGACGCACTCTGGCAGCGTGATGGGAGGCTTCGGAGAGTTCAGCACGGCGGCCAACCGCCACCGGACCAACACCTTTAAGGCGAAAGACCTGAAGGACTTCGTGGTGGACATCAAGAGCCTCCAAGGGCTGCGCGCCCGGTTCGACGGCGTGGATGGGTGCTCGGTCACGCGCCAATGGCCTCGCTGCCTGGGCGACCGCTGGGACCGCGGAGGCGTGCTCCGCGTCCGCATCCGCCGGGCGGCGTCCAGCCAGGTCGCGTACGAGACCGGCATTTACTGGCATATGCGCGCCGACGAGGAGGCGGAGTACCAGACCCGGATCGCCAACTGGCGCGCTCAGATCCAGAGCGGCGGCCTGTTCGGGACCCGCCTCGAGTTCGGCCCCGACGTCGAGATCGACTACTCGCTCGGTCCCATCCTGGACTTGGCGGACCGGCTGGACTTCGACGGCAACGAGGTCATCCACGTCGGCTCATTCGCAGATCACGCCACGCGCGCTCAAAACCTGGCAGCCGCGACGCGCGCCGACGGCAAGATCGAGGTGTGCCACAACCCGACCTCTGGCGGGAATACGCTGGCTCTGAATCCCAAAGCGCTGGACGCTCACCTCCGCCACGGAGACCGCCTAAAGAACTGCGACGGTACGCCAGCAGCGTCCGGCGCGTCCACGCCGGCTCCGCTTCAAACTCCACCGAACTGCCTACTGTCGCCGGCTACGATTCAGATCTGCAACAAGCCCGGCGGAAACGGGCAATGGCGAGACCGTACGGTTTCCTGCTCGTCCGTCGCGAACCACCTCGCGCACGGGTGCAAGCTGGGAAGCTGCGCACTCAACGGACTATGACGGCACGGGCGCCTTTTCGCCAGAGGCCTCTGGCGGCTCTCATGGCGCCCGCGCTTACGTCGCGCATCGAACGCGACGATACCCTCGGTGCGTGACTGGAGCGCCTCTGGCGCTTCGGCCACTCACCCACACACCCCACGCTCCCCCTCCACATGGGCAAGCTTACACTCCTCCTCGTCGGCGCCACCATTCTTGGGGGCTCGCTTCTCACGCTGAGCACGCGGCAACTCGCGGGCGAAAGCGAAAAGGGACTGCGGGAGCAGCATGCGGACCTCCTCTCGCGCCAGATCGCGGAGAGCGGCCACGCCGTTGTCCTCGCCTCCATCATTGGAGACGCCGGCTTTAAAGCCGCGTCGGACAAGACGGAGAGCTACGAGGGGGGCACGTACCGTGTGGAATACTCCCCGGCATCCACCTCGAATCGGGCCACGTTCGTCGTCGCGGGGGACTACGCGGGGGCGACGCACACCATCGAGAGCACCTACGAGTGGGACCCGATGAACTACCCCGGCCCGGTCTGGCTGGACGTGCCGTACGTGACGACCTCGGCGCACTCCAGCGCGGAGATCTCCGGCGGCAAGGTGCAATTCGACCGGCGCAAGCACGACGCCTTGGGTCTGCAGTCCCTTGCAGGGCTCGGTCCGATGGAGAGTTCGCTGGGAAGCGAGGTCGCGAAAACGGGCGCCGCGTACAACGCTGGCATGTCGGCCGGCTCGTGGCCGGGAATGCTGGAGGACCTCAACGTGCAGGACGGCGAGGACCTCTACCAGGCGGCCCTTACGCAGGCGCCGGAAACCGTGATCGCGGGCCCGCTCGTGGTGACCAACAACCGGAGCAACATCGGCGAGAAGGACGAGGTGACGCATGTCACGGGCGACCTCCTCATCGCGACCAACGCCCGTTTCAGGGGTGAAGGCGCGCTCGTGGTCGACGGCTCCCTGGAGGTGCAGGACAAGGGCGTGTTCGAATGGCGCGGCATCGTGATCGTGCGGGACGAGGAGCAGTTCCTGCCCGTGAAGCTCAACGGCGACGTGGAGATCACCGGCGGCCTCGTCGTGGTTCAGCACGCGTACCCGCCGGGCGGCCACATGGACGTGACCACGTGGCGCGACGTGGCGGCGGGCATCAGCAGCAGCAACGTGCGCGGCGCGGGCACCTCCGCGCCCTGGAACGACACCGCGTTCCCGTGGCTGCAGCACAAGCACCGCTTCGATGAGGACCTCGGCACGCGCCGCGTCTCCTACCTCAACGGCGGCAACGCCGTCCCCTCGCAAGAGGCCTGGACGCGCTTCGAGGACACGATCGATCAGCTCGGCAGCGAGGACATCTACCTCGAGTTCCAGAACGTGGGCCGCCACGGCTACGGCGTCTACACGCTGGACGTGGACGGCATGAGCGAGCCGCAGCGCGGCGCCGTCCGCGACGGCTTCGGCGCCTACGCCAGAGGCTCCAACGGCGCCCGCTTCCAAACGCGGACGTTCGCGGCCGACGACCTCAACGACTTCGCGGTCGACATCCGCAGCCTGCGGACGCTCCAGGACCGGTTCGACGGCCAGGGCGGGTGCGGGCAGTGGCCGTTCTGCATCGGCGAGCGGACCGACCGTGGCGGCGCGTTGCGCGTCGGCATCAAGAAGGCGAGCACGAACCGGACGGTGTACGAGAGCGCGCTGTACTGGCACATGAAGGCTGAGGACTGGACGGAGTACCAGGCGAAAGAGGACGCGTGGCGCTCACAGATCCAGAACGGCGGCCTGTTCGGCACCCGTCTGGAGCTAGGCAAGAAGGCCGACATCGCGTTCGAGATCCGCCCGATCCTCGACCTCGTGGAGCGCCTCGGCTTTGACGGCAACGAGGTCATCCACGTGGGGACCGAGACCTCGCATCGGACCCGCGCTCAAAGCCTCGCCCTCGCCACGCGTCCCGACGGCAAAATCGAGGTGTGCCACAACCCGACCTCTGGCGGCAACACCGTCGCTATCCACTCGGACGCGCTCAACATGCACCTCCAGCACGGAGACCGCCTGATGGCGTGCGACGGGACGCCTGCCAACGCGGGTGCCTCTACGCCGGCCGCGCTGCAAGCCCCGCCGAACTGCCTCACGGCACCGGTCTCCATCGCCATCTGTAACAAGCCCGGAGGCAACGGTCTTTGGAAGGATCGCGACGTCTCCTGCACATCGGTCGTCAATCACCTGGCGCACGGCTGCAGGCTCGGGAGCTGCGCGCTTAATGGGTTACCTACCACTGATTCGTAGCCTTTAGGCGCAGAACTGCCAACTCGTAGAACGGCTCTGGCGCCAGAGGCCGCGCCGAGTCTCCAAGAACCCCGGGGGGCGCGCGTCGTATTTGACGCCCGCCCCCCTGCTTATGACCGATCTCGACTCGACGCCTTCCGGCGACGCCCCCTACATCGCTTCCGGTGACGCCCCCGACGACTCGCGCCCTGCGCCGAGCGCGCCAGAGGCGCACCCGGATGAGGCCTCTGGCGACGCGCCGGCGTTGCTGTTCGAGCCCGTCCCCGAAGGCCACAAGTCCGGATACGCCGCGCTCGTGGGCGCGCCCAACGTGGGGAAGTCCACGCTGCTGAACCGCGTGCTGGGCACCAAGCTGTCGATCGTCACGCCGCGCCCGAGCACGACGCGAAACCGCGTGCTCGGCATCCTCTCCAGCGACGGCTCGGACGGGAATGCCCCGCATCAGGTCGTCTTCCTGGACACGCCCGGCGTGGTGCGGCCCAAGTACCGGCTCCACGACTACATGATGCGCGACGTGGACCGCGCGCTCCGCGATGCGGACGTGGCCGTCTTCCTCGCCGACGCGACGCAGGGACACATCTCGCACGACGCCGAGGCTGCGCTCCAGAAGCTGGACGGCTTTTCCGGGCACTCCATCCTCGCGCTCAACAAGGTGGACCTCCTCCCCATGCGCGACGACGCGCTCCCGCTCGTGGACCTCTACCGCCAGAGGCACGACTTTGAGGAGGTCGTCCCCATTTCCGCGCTCAACGGCAAGGGCACGGACAACCTCCTGAGCCTGATCCTGGCGCGCATCCCGGAGGGCCCGCCCTACTATCCGGCGGATCAGATCTCTGAGCACCCGGAGCGCTTTTTCGTCTCGGAGATTGTCCGCGAGGCCGTTTTCAACCTGTTCCGCGACGAGGTCCCCTACTCCACGTCCGTCGTCGTCGTGCAGTTCGACGAGCGCGAGCGGGAAAAGGACTACATCGCGTGCGACATCGTGGTGGAGCGGGACAGCCAGAAGGGCATCCTGATCGGCAAGGGCGGGCAGGCGCTCAAGCGGCTCGGCCAGGCCGCGCGGCGCGAGATCGAGGACTTCCTCGGCCGCCCGGTCTATCTCCAGTTGCACGTCAAGACGCGGTCGGATTGGCGCAACCGCGAGGGCCATCTCCGCGAGTACGGCTACGGCTGAGGCCTCTGGCGCCGCGGCTGCGGCGCCGCGTCTGTTCGCCAGAGGCTAGCGGTCTCCAGGCGTGTCCAGCGCCATGCCCAGTCCTCGGGTAACGGCGGGGACGAGCGGCTCGGGAACGTGCCCGCGCACGCGGTACCGGCTCCACTCGCGCCGTACCGGGTACGTGCGGCGAAGCTCGGCAAAGGCTACGGCCCGCCGGTCGGGATCGGGCATGGTGACGACGGCGCCCCGAAAGCGACGGTCATCGGCGCGGATGTCGTAGGCCTGACGAACGAGTGCGTCCAGCCACGCCGCACGCGCCTCTGGAGTGTCAACGGGCGCCAGAGGCGCGTCTACAACAAGTGGGGCCTCTGGCGCGAGCGCGGACTCGGGATCCCACGGCTCGGGGAGCGGGTGGCCCTGGGTTGACAGCCACTCGCGAAGGGCGGCCTCCACCATCACGGTCCCCCGGATTTTCCCGTCGAAGGCGTACCCAGCGATATGCGGCGTGGCGATGTCCACGCGAGAGGCCAGCGACGTGTTAGGCACCGGCTCGCCTTCCCATACGTCCAGTGCCGTCGCACCGAGGCGACCCGAGGCGAGCGCACGGAACAGCGCGTCGCCGTCTACCACCGGGCCTCTGGCGGCGTTGACCAGCCACGCACCGTCGCGCATGGCGCCGAGTTTGGCCGCCCCGAGAAGGTGCAGGGTCGCGTGGGGCGCCTCTCGCGCCAGAGGCGTGTGGACCGTCACGATGTCGGACGCATCGAGAAGCGTCGCCAGAGGCACCCACGGGCCGGGGTCGCCACGCTCGGCGCGTGGTGGGTCACAGCGGAGCACGCGCACGCCGAGCGCGCGAGCGCGGTCCGCGAGCCGGCCGCCAACGGCCCCCACCCCGACGACCCCGAGCGTTTTGCCTTCTAGCCCAACGTGCTTCTCTGCCGCGATCCGCAGCAGCGCCGCCACCACCCAGTCCACGACGGACGCCGCATTTGAGCCCGGCGCGTGCGCAACCCCGATCCCCTCTCGCGCCAGAGGCCCGGCCGCGACGTGGTCCATCCCGGCGGTCGCGCTCGCCACGAACCGAACGGGGGTGCCCACAAGGGTGGACGGCGAAACGGGCGTGACGCTTCGCACGAGGAGCACATTCGCGCCAGAGAGCGCCTCTGGCGTGATCTCGCGCCCCGGAAGGGCCGTAACGGTGCCGTAGCGCGAGAACGCCTCGCGGGCGTGCGGGATGTTGGCGTCGGCGACGATGTGGAGCATGGGCGGCGGGCGTGTCCGGTAAAGAGAACACCTGACCGTTGGCGTAGACAGTCCGGGCGCGGGCTTCGCCAGAACGTCATTCAGACCTCGGGTTCTCCTCGTGTGCCCTCGCCAGAGGCTTCACGGGGGCTCCCGATACTGGTGTTGAGGCGCCAGAATCGCCCCCTTCTCTATCTCTTCCCGCTTGCTTCACGAGACAGCCGCTGTTTGGCCGGGTTCTCGCAACGCGGGTAGTAGTGGCGCCCTGAGCGCCGACCTCTCACCTTCCCCATCGCTCTATGTTCGTCCCCCCGCAGAAAGCGGCTACTGCACTTTCCGTGCTGTTGGCAGCCCTTCTTCCGCTGATCGCGTTCGGCTTTGCGTCGATGTCTGCGAAGGAAGTGGCTACGAACCAGAACCCCGTCATGACCGTCGCCCACGTCGTCCCGCCATTTATGCAGGACAACGTCAGCGAGGACGTACTCTGGCTCGCGCGCTGCATCTACTCCGAGACCAAACGCCCTGCTGAGCAGGAGCTGGTCGCGTGGGTGATCCGCAACCGCGTTGAGACCGGGTACCGAGGCGCTCGCACGTACGAGGGCACGGTCTTGGACCCTTACCAGTTCAGCGCCTTCAACCCAGGCAGCGCCAAGCGTCGCCTGTACTCCACGCTCGACGAGAACTCGGATGCCGCAGGATGGCAGAAGGCTCTCCAGGTCGCGCACAAGGTCTACTACTCGTCTGCGGATGAGCGTCCTTTCGACGAGACCACGCGCCACTTCTACAGTGAGCGTTCGATGGTAGGAGGCCGCACGCCCGCGTGGGCCGTGGGTAAGAAGCCTGTGCAGCCGGTGCGCTTCCGCCCGGATCCCCGCCGCTTTCGCTTTTACTCCAGCATCGCAACGGTCGTCCTGGGCTAACCCCGCGCTCCGTTCCGATCTTCCGACGCCCTGCTACACCCTCGTGGCAGGGCGTCCTCTGTTTACCGCCCCATGACACGCCTCTCTCTCCTTCTTGCCCTTCTTCTCGCCGCCTGCTCTGGCGGCGTTCCCGCCAGCGGCGACGCGGCTTCCGGTGATGCAGCCTCTGGCGCACCACCTCCGTTCCGCGTTGTGGAGACGGTGGACTGGCGCACGGACGGCATCCGCATTGCCGCGTTCAACGGCGAGTTCCTGTTCGATGGCGTGGGAGACGAGGGGGACGCGGTGATCTCGTTTGAGTGGAAAGGGGACCCGGCGAAGTCGCGTGCGCACCGGGACGCCGTCGCCAGAAGCATCCGCGCGATCGACGCGGACATCGTCGTCATTCCGGAAACGGAGAACGTGGATGTGCTGGAGATGATGATCGAGGAGTCGCTCTCGGACCTGGGATACAGCGCGTACCTCGTGCCCGGTCAGGACTCCTTTACCGGGCAGAACATCGGGCTGCTCTCTAACATCCCCGTCGATGAAGTCGGCCGGACGGACGTTCGTCTCCCCGTCGGCGTGAGCGACCAGCGCTACGGGGTCTCTAAGAACATGTGGGCGCGCCTCACGATCGCCGGCCGGCCGGTCACGCTGATCGGCGTGCACTTCCTGGCCCGCCCGCTCGATGCCGAGCGCGCCCCCCGCCGCGAGACGCAGGCTGAGGTGATCCGCCAACTCGTCGAGGCAGAGATGGCGATGGGCCGTGAGGTCGTGGTCTTGGGCGACTTCAACGACTTCGACGACGAGACGCTCGACCGCGCCGGGAGCGTGCCCGTGACCGACGTTATGGCCCGGATCAAGCGCGCCGGTCCCAGCCCGGACGACGACCTCCGTAACGCTATGGCCGAAGTGCCTCAGGCCGAGCGCTTCACCTCGCTCTACGACCGCAACAACAACGACGTGATTGAGGAGGGCGAGCTCTCCGCCATCGACCACATCCTCCTTTCTCCCGGTCTGTACTCCCGTTTGCGCGAGGTGCGCTACGCGCCCGTCCATGACCCGCGCGAGGTCAGCGACCACTTCCCGCTCGTCGTCACGCTCGCCGAGTAAGCTTGGGAGGACCACGCGCCTGTCGTCGCCAGAGGCCTCTGGCGACGGGCGCCCTCCGCATTCCGCGTCCGCGCTCGGATCCTTGGAAGGCCGGCGGGATTAGAGGGGCACACCTCTAGCCTGCCCCATGCCTCCCGTCCACGCCGACTCCGAAGTGTTCGACGATGCCGTCTGGCTCCGCGCAGTCGGTGGGGACCGCGACGCCTTCGAGACCGCCGTGGCCTCGTTCCACGACGAGCTTCTCGCCGCCGCCGAACGGCAGGTCGAGCTCTACCGGGCCTCTGGCGACCTCGCCGAATCGACCCTGAACCCGACCGAGTTGGTCGGTGAAACCCTTGTTCGGGCCTACGAGCACCGCGAGGGGTTCAACGCAGAGCGCATGGGGTTCCGCGCATGGCTGTTGGGAGTCCAACACCGCGCCCTGGCTCGCGTGATGCGCGAGGAACACCGGTACTCAGACCGGAAGGCGCTCTCGCTGGACGAACTCGCCCCCTCCTCCTCGGAGGAGGACGCCAGCGGCGATACGTCCTATGAGTTCCGCCAGCCGTTCGAGGTGGTCACCTACGGTGATCTCATCGCTGGATCGGAGCCCATCGACGTGGAGTTCGATCCAAACGGCCACGAGCCGCTCACCGACCGCGAGAGCCGGGCCCTTGCGGCTTCCGGCATGTCGGTAGATGGCCAGCACGTGGTTCTCCTCCACGATGAGTTGGACCTGACCATTTCGGAGGTCTCCCAGATTCTGGACGCGTCTCTCCATGACACGGCCGAAACGCTCAACCTCGCCCGGGCCTCGGTCCGCCAGAGGCTGAGCAACTCCCCGCTTTCCGAGGATCCGAGCGACGCTCGCGATTCGTACACCGGCGACCCCGTGCGCTAGCGCGGACTCGCCCTCTCCCCTCCCACACCCTCTTCTATGAGCGCCCTTTCAGCCGATTCCCGCGACGCCCTCCTCGCAGAGCTTCGCCGCCGTACGTCCACGCCCGGTTTCCACTTCCTCTCCTCCGACCACATCCAGCGCCTCAACGAGGCCCGCTCCGAAGGCGCGCCCATCGTGAGCGTCTTTATGGAGCTCACGCCAGAGATGCGTGTCGGTGACTCGTGGGAGATCGCCCTGAAGGATCTGCGCCAGAAGGCGGCGGATGCCTCTGGCGACCACGCGAAGGCGGTGAGTGCTGAGATGGACCGCGTGGAAGCGGCTCTCCGCGAGAGCATCCCCCGCACGGGCCGCGGCGTCGCGTTTTTCCTCTGCCAGGAGCTCGGGCTGTTCGAGCAGTTGGGTACCGCCATCGCTCTCCCGAACGTCGTCCAAGTCGGCCGCGAGCCGTACATCCGGCCTCTCGCGCGCATCCGCGACGAGAACGACCGATTTGTGATCGCGCTCGTTTCGGCGCACAAGAGCCGCTTCTTCTTCTCCCAGATTGGTCTGGTCGAGGAGGTCTTCGACCTCGCTGGCGAGGAGTTGGAGATCACGGACTTCGCCTCCAAGGACCAGCGCCAAGACATGAAGGCGGAGCTCAAAAAGGATCAGGCGCAGAAGAGCGCGCACGCCCTCGCCCTTATCGCGGAGCAGATGGACGCACGTCACGTGGTCTACTCCTGCGCTTCCGACATGGAAAAGGACTTCCTCGACGCGATGGATCAGAAGACCCGCCTGAAGGTGTCGGAGAGCTTTGCGTGCGAGGTCAACGCCTCCACGTCGGAAGTCGCCGAGGCCGCGAACACGGCACAGCGCCAGGTGGAAGCCCGCGAGGAGATGGAGACCATCGAGAAGGTCCAAGAGCTTCTCTCCTCCCGCGCCGTAGCCGGTCTGGACGACACGCTGGACATGCTCAACCAGCAGCGCGTGATGACGCTCGTCGTGGACGACGAGGCCCGGATGGCCGGCGGCATCGACCCGGACAGCGGCATGCTCACGACGCAAACCGAGGGCACCTACGAGGCCACAGGCGGCACGATCGAGCGCGAGTCCGACCTTATCGAGGCCATGCTGGACAGCGCGATGGCACAGGGCGCGACGCTTGAGCTCGTGCGCAGCGAGGCCGCCAAGAGCGCGCTGAGCGCCCACGGGCCAGCCGCGGCGATCCTGCGGTTCTAACCTTCTGGCCTCTGGCGCTCAACCGGCGCCAGAGGCCTTTCTCTTTTCTCCCGCCTCTCTGATGCGCGTTTTCCCTCTCTTTCTGCTCTCCGCCGTTCTCATCACGGGTTGCGGCCTCTTCGGCGGCGCGCGGGATCTCACCGCCATCGAAGTCGCGGGCCGCTACGAGTTCACCGAGTACTCCGTCGAACCCACCGCGGGGTCTGTGGACTCGAAAAACCTCCGGGGCCGCGAACTCCCTCGCGACGTAACGCTCGTTCTCAACGAGGCCGGCGAAGCCCGCGTGGAGCGCCTCCGTGGCGAGCGAGTCGACGGAACGCTCGCGTCGGGCTCCTACGTCATCCGTGGCCGCGAGGTACGCATCGAGTTCAGCGACCTGGGCGACCTCGGCCGCGACGTGCTCATGCCCCGCTCGATCACGTTCGACGCCGACGGCCGGCGCATGGAGGCGGACATCTTCCTGGAGGGCGTCAACCTCGAAGATCTCTCGGATGATTACCGCGGCATCACGCGGGCCGATGTCCGGCTTCTCGTCGAACTCCGCAAGATGGCGATCTAAAAACGCCCTCGGACGACTTCTGAAGCCTCTGGCGCCCCTCGCGCCAGAGGCTTTTTGTGTTCGGGTCTCTGGCGGCTCTGCCAGCGTGCGTGCGCATCCGCCGCCAGAGGCAACCGCGTGGGGGTGCAAGCGTTCGCGACCTGTCCTCGTGCTACTGGTTCACCCCTCCCGCTCCGTATGACCATCGGCATTACTTGCTATCCCACGTTCGGCGGCTCCGGCGTCGTCGCCACCGAGTTGGGCAAAGCGCTCGCCGCCAGAGGCCATACGGTCCACTTTATCGCTTACGCACTGCCGCTACGGCTGGAGCACGTCGCGGAAAACCTGTATTTCCATGAGGTTCGGGTCAACACGTACCCGCTTTTCGAGTACCCGCCGTACGCGCTGGCGCTCGCGAGCAAGATGATCGACGTGGTCAAGCACGAGGGACTGGACCTCCTGCACGTCCACTACGCGATCCCTCATGCCACGAGCGCGGTTCTGGCCCGCCAGATCCTGGAAAGCTCTGGTCACGACGTGCCAGTGGTCACAACGCTCCACGGCACCGATATCACGATTGTCGGCAAGGACCCCAGCTTTAAGCCCGTCGTCGAGCACGCAATCGACGCGAGTGACGGCGTCACGGCGGTCAGCGACTGGCTCCGCCGCGAGACGTGCTCCTCGTTCGACATCTCGCAGGAGATCGAGGTGATCCCCAACTTTATCGACACGGAGCGCTTTCAACGGCACCCCAAGGACCACTTCAAGCGCGCCATCGCGCCCGACGGCGAGAAGCTGTTGGTCCACGTGAGCAACTTCCGCAAGGTCAAACGCGCGACGGACGTGGTCGAGGTGTTCTCGCGCCTCCACGAATCCGGAGTCTGGCCCGAAGGGCATCCCAAGCACGGGCAGCCTGGCGGCGTCAAGCTCCTTATGGTAGGCGATGGACCCGACCGCGCAGCCTCCGAGGTCCGTGCGCGAGAGGCCGGCGTGTGGAACGACGTGCGGTTTATCGGCAAGCAAGAGCCGGTCGAGGAGATCCTCTCGATCGCGGACCTGTTCCTGATGCCGTCCGCGAGCGAGACGTTCGGCCTAGCCGCATTGGAGGCCATGGCGTGCGGCGTCCCCGTCGTCTCCTCCGATATCGGCGGCCTGCCCGAGCTCAACCTCGACGGCGTGACCGGCTTCCTGCGGCCTCTGGCGGACGTGGACGGCATGACCGAAGCCTCGCGGCGGATCCTCACCGACCCCGAACTCCATGCCCGCATGGCACGCGCCGCGCGCGAGCGCGCCGTCAGCGAGTTCGAGCTCGACCAGATCGTTCCGCAGTACGAGGCGCACTACCAGCGGGTGATGGACGCCCGGACCGTCACCGCCTGACGAACGGCCTCTGGCGCCAGAGGCCCCCACCTGCTATTTCGCCCGCCGTGGAGCCCCGCCGCAATCTGATCTCGCGCAAGAAGCCGACGTACCCCGTCAGCGACTACCTCGCCGATTACTTGGGCTCGTACGGCCGCTTGGCGACGGACTCGCGCGCCTCTGGCGCCAGAGGCGTCACGTACGATGACCTCATGCGGTTCGCGGGCCAGATCCCGCTGTACGACGAACTGGGTGGGGACACCCTTTGGAGCACGGTTTATTACGGTCCCTCCGAGCAGGCCGAGATCCACGACGCGCTGCGCGCGACCTACGCGCTCCTGAAGTCGGACGGCGACCTCTCGACCGTCGAGCACCTGTACATCGACCGCGTGGACCTGTGCCACTACGGCAACACGCTCCCGCTACGCGTCCGGATCGTCAACCGGTTGAACGAGAACTTCGACTACTTCTATGTCAAACGCGCCGACGCCAACCGCGTCTACGGGCTGGACCTGGAGCACGTCCTCTCACCCAACCGCATCAACTTCTACGTCCGCATTGACGGCCCCTCGGTTCGGGAACAGACGCTCGTAGAGGAGCATGTGGTAGGCCTTCCGGGCGATGCCTTTATCCGCGACGCTCTCCCCTCTGGGCGGTTCGACCAGGTGCGCCTCGCGAAGGAGTTCGTCAAGTTCAACGAGCGGTGCTTTGTCCGCCTGCTCGGCGACATGCACGCCGGCAACTGGGTCATGGACGTGACGCCGGACTTCGAGAAGCTGCACTACCGCATGCGGCCCATCGACTTCGACCAGCAAAGCCATCACCCCACGCGCCGGGTGTACCTGCCGCAGTTCTTCCCGCAGAACAACGCCGTGATCGCCTTCGGCCTGAAGCACCTGACGGAGACCACAGTGGATCAGTACCAGCGCGAGGAGCGCGCGTTGATCGCGGGCCGCTTGCGCGTTTCGCAGGCCCGCTACCGCGCGCTCATGGATGTGATGAGGGAGGATCTGATTTCCGATCCCTCCAACGTCCGCGAGTTGGGAGCAGCTCTCGCGAGGCACTACCACGATGACGCCTTTACCCAAGCACTCACGATGGGTGACCTCGTCTACCATTCGTTGGAGCTCTTACAGAAGCGAGCCGAGCCTGCCAGCCTGAAACTGCTCTCCGGCGCCACCGTCGGCGACGTCGCTGGAGACGTCAGGATCTGAGTCTCTGGCGCCAGAGGCGTTTAAAGCAATGCGTCGAGCAGCTTGCGCCGGTCCCCCGGCGTCAACGCCCCCTCGGTGACGAGCCGATCCAGCGCGCGCACAACGGCGTCCACGTCGGTCTCGCCAGAGGCCTCTGGCGTGGGCGCACTCGCGCTCCGCAGCATGGCCTCGCGGAGAAAGCGATCCACGAACTCCGCGGCGCCCGCCTGGGCGGAAAAGTCCAGCGTCTCCGTGATCGTCGCCCGTCCACGGTTGACCTCTAGCTCCACCTTCTTGCCGCCCAGAAGCTGCCGCTTGACACGCACGCCGACGATGTCCTCGTAGCGGATCGCCCGGGGCGTCTGGAGGTCGTTGTTCTGGAAGACGAGCCGGTCGGCGAGAAACAGCGCGCCGTCCCGTGCCGAGCCAAGACGCGTGGCGTCGTAGAGCGCGAGCACGTCGCCAGAGGCCACGCCTTCCGCGTAGTCCGAGATCGCGGCACGGACCTTCCCCTCCGGGATATCCGGGGCCACAAAAAGCCCCAGGTCTGGCGCGTTCGGGAGGTACTCGCGGATGAGGGAGTTCACGCCTCTACCGGAGCGACGCGAACTGGATAAGACCGTCGAAGAAGCCCTCCGCCGTTCCGATCACCGCGCCGGGGACGACGCCCAGGACGATCAGCAGCACGGCGCACGCCACGAGAACCGCCGAGGTCGAGGTCGTCAGGGCAGCGTTGTTATGGGAGGCCTCTGGCGCCTCGTCTGACGAGCGCATCCACATCACGACGAGCACGCGGAGGTAGTAGAACGCAGAGATCATCGATGCGATCACGCCCACAATGGCGAGCCACGTCATCCCCGCGTCCACGGCCGCGCCCAGCACGAACCATTTCCCCATAAAGCCCGCGAGGGTCGGGAAGCCGATCAGCGCGAACATAAAGACCCCCATCGTGACGCCGAGGATGGGGTAGCGGTAGCCAGAGCCCGAAAGGGAGTCCAGCGTCTGCTCCGCGCCCTGCTCGCCATCCCACTCTAGCGCGGCAATCACGCCGAACGCGCCGAGGTTCATGAGCGTGTACGCGAGGAGGTAGAACATCGCGCCGCCGTATCCCTCTGGCGAGCCAGCAGCCAAGCCGGCGATGATGTAGCCCGCGTGCGCGATGGAGCTGTACGCCAGCATGCGCTTCACGTTGGTCTGGACCAGCGCGATCACGTTCCCCACGATCATCGTGACCGCCGCGACCGCCGCGAGTGCGAACTGGATCTCGCCGACCACCATGTCGAACGGAAGAGCCCGCGCGAGCACGACGATCAGCGCTGCAAACGCCGCAGCCTTCGACGCCGTCGACATAAAGCCGGTCAGCGTGGTCGGCGACCCTTGATACACGTCCGGCGTCCACATGTGGAACGGGACCGCGCTCACCTTGAACAGGAAGCCGATCAGGAGCAAGCCCACGCCTACAACGAAGATGCCCGTCCGGCCTGTGGCCGCGAGGCCGACGCCCATCTCACTGAAGATCATCGTGCCGGTTGCGCCGTAGAGCAGCGCGATCCCGTACAGGAAGAAGCCCGTTGAGAAAGCGCCGAGCAGGAAGTACTTGAGGGCGCTCTCGTTGGCCGTCTTCTCCTCACGCGCCAGGCCCGTGATGACGTACAGACACACGGACATCGTCTCGAGCCCGACGAACAGCGTAACCAGGCTGCCTGCGCTCGCCAACGTCATCATGCCCGCCGTGGCGAACAGCATCAGCGCGTGGACCTCGCCGTAGTTGCGCCCGACGCTTTTGAGGTACGGGACCGATAGCGCGACCGAGCCGAGGGCTCCGAGCAGGATCACCATGTTGGCGAACGAGGCCGCGCCGCCGCTGTAGACCTGACCGTAGAACGCCGTCGTCGGGTCGAAGAGCCGCATGCCCTCAAGCGCGAACGCCGCCACGATGCCGATCGCGGAGAGGATCGGGATCGAAGGGCTGTCGTTGCGGAACGCGTCCACCAGGACGACGGCAATGCCCATCGCTGCCACGATGAAGATGGGCAGCACGCGGCCTGTGTCGAGAAAGAGGGAGTCGTACATCGAGCGGAGTGAACGGGAGAACCAGCCAGATGGCCGGTGGGGTGCGCCTCTGGCGCCAGAGGCGGGATAGCCCTAGTCGGCGAGGGCGTCGATGCGGCGGGCGAGTTCGAGGTCAGTCTCAGTCACGCGGTCGCCGGCGTCGTGGGTCGTCAGCGCGACGGCCACGCGGTCGTACACGTTGAAAAGCTCTGGGTGGTGGTCCATCGCTTCCGCCTCGAAGCCGACGCGGACGATGAAACCCATCGCGGTGCGGAAGTTGGCGAACCGGAACTCGCGGGAGATCCGGTTGCCGATCTCGGCCTGGATCCGGCGCCAGCCCTCGGGGAGAGCCGCGTCGATCTGCTTATCGGTGAGCGCGTCGCGTGCGGGCATGGTTTAGGGGATCATCATGGACAGCGCCTCGGCGCCAGCGGCGTCCGGAGGATGAGGGATGACCATGCCGCTGAAGAAGACGAACCAGACCAGGATGTAGATCGGGATCAGGATCGGCAGCGAGTACTTGACGATGTACGTCACGAACGACGGTGTCTCTACGCCAGAGGACTCGGCGATCGCCTTCACCATGAAGTTGGGGCCGTTGCCGATGTAGGTCAGCGCGCCGAAGAAGACGGCGGCGATCGAGATCGCTTCGAGGTAGAAGGTCTCGGCAGGCACGTTCGTGCCCAATGCGAAGGCCTCCACCATGTCGCGGTTCTCGATGCTGGACCCGAACTTGCCCATCGCGGCGGACAGGAAGCTGACGTAGGTCGGCGCGTTGTCCAGAACGCCGGAAAGGATGCCCGTTCCGAAGTAGAACTGCGTCACGCCGAGCGAGCCCGCGTTGTTGGCCGCAAACGAGCCGATGAGCGTCAGCGCCGGCTGCATCGTCAGGAAGATGCCGATGAAGAGGTAGCCGACCTCCTTGATGGGCTCGAAGTTGAAGTCGTTGCCTGCCAGGACGTGCGGCTTGGCCGTCTTGTACGCGAAGTAGCAGACCGCGAACATGATCACCTCGCGGATGCCGAACGGCACGTGGAACTGCCCGTGGAGGTCCAGGACCGTCCCCTGCATCCACTCCATGATGTTCGGATCGAGGAAGACCGAGCCGATGATGATCGCGAGCCAGGCGAAGCCCGCCTTGCCCTCGATGGTCAGCCGCTTGCGCGTGTGCACGGGCGCGGACTCGATGCCCGGGGCCTCTGGCGCCACGGCACGGCCCGGGATCTCGCCCGGCTCCACGTCGATCCCGACGTCTTCGGCCTCCTCGCGAATGCTCTCCTCCTTGTTGCGGCTGTCGATCACGTAGAAGACCGCCAGGATGAGCAGGATGGTCGGGAGCCAGATCTGCCACAGGTTGACGACCGTCCAGAAGAACGGGACGCCGCGCAAGAAGCCCAGGAACAGCGGCGGGTCACCAATCGGCGTCAATGCGCCTCCGATGTTGGAGACGATAAAGATGAAGAAGATGATGTGGTACGGCTTCAAGCGCCCAGCGTTGAGACGCATATACGGCCGGATCAGCAGCATCGAAGCGCCAGTCGTCCCAATAAAGTTGGAGATCACGCCTCCCACGAAGAGCAGGATCGCGTTCGCGCGGGGCGTACCGGCGAAGTCCGTCTTGATCAGGATGCAGCCGCTGGCGACGAAGAGCGAGCCCAGAAGCGCGATAAAGGAGAAGTACTCCATCGCGGCGTGCTCAATCGGCGTCACCTCCCCCATTCCGATGAGGTAGTACGCGGCGACGATGGCGCCGAGCGCGATGGCAACCTTCGGGTAGTGGTGGTGCCAGAAGTGCGGGTAGAACAGCGGCCCCGTCGCGATCATCAGCAGCAGAACCACAAACGGGATCACGAGCCAGATCGGTGGCGGGTCGCCGTGGCCGCCTTCTTCGGCGTGTTCGCTGCCTTCGTGCGCTGCTTCGCCGCCGTGCGCGCCGGGCACGACCTCCTCCAGCTCTTCCTCGACTGGGATCGACGCGTCATCTGCCTCCGGGACGGTCTCCGGCGCCGGGTCCGAGAGCTCGGCCTCTGGCGTCGGGTCTTGGAGTTCAGACTGGAGCGGGTCCGCTTCCAGGTCCTGCGCGCTCACGGCCGCCAGAGGCGCCACCGCGAGGAGGAGTGCGAAAGCGAGAGACGCGAGACGATGCATGGGGAGGCGGAAAAGGGGGACGGGCGCGGCTCGGACGGCAGGCAAAAGCGCTAGTGCGCCTCCGGCGTGTGCGCGGGCACTGGGGTAGGCGCCAGAGGCGCTGCGGCAACGGCCTCGGGCCAGATGATCTCCACCGCCACCGTTTCATTGGGGGCGGCTCCTGCGACGGCGACTCGCTTGGCCTCGACGGTCTCCAGAATGGAGCGGACAGCCAGTTCGCTCTTGGCCAGGAACGGTGCGGGCACGAAGCCCATGCCGATCATCAGAACCGCCAGAGGCACGATCAGCGCGATCTCGCGGCCGTTGAGGTCCTTCATCGTCGCGTTGGCCTCGTTCGTGATCTCACCGAAGAAGGTCCGGTAGACCATCCACAGCAGGTAGACCGCTGCGAAGATGACGCCAGAGGCCGCAATCGCCGTGAGAACAGCGTATCCCGTCACGCCCGAGGTGAAGGACCCGACCAAGATCATGAACTCGCCCACGAAGCCGTTGAGTCCGGGCAGGCCGGCGCTTGCGAACACGCTGAAGAGCATGAAGAAGGTCAGGACGGGGACGCTTTTGGCGATGCCACCGTAGTCGGCCATCGCGCGGGTGTGGCGGCGCTCGTACATCATGCCAATGATGAGGAACAGCGCGCCGGTCGAGATGCCGTGGTTCACCATCTGGATGAGAGCGCCCTGAACGGCCGTCGTGTCGAACGCGAAGATGCCCAGGACCACGAAGCCCAGGTGGCTCACAGAGGAGTAAGCGACAAGCTTCTTCACGTCGGTCTGCGCGAACGCGACGAGGGCGCCGTACACGATGCCGATCACGGCCAGGATGCCGATCCACGGCGCGTAGGTCAGGCTCGCGTTCGGGAAGAACGGGAGGACGAACCGCAAGAGGCCGTAGGTGCCCATCTTGAGCAGCACGCCCGCGAGGACGACCGAGCCGCCGGTCGGCGCCTGGGTGTGCGCGTCGGGCAGCCACGTGTGCAGCGGGAACAGCGGGACCTTGATCGCGAAGGCGAGTCCGAAGAGGAGGAACAGCCACGTCTGCGCGCCCAGCGGGACGCCGTACTCGACGAGTTTGTACCAGTCCGTCGTGAAGCCGACGCCAGAGGCCTCGCCAACCGCGAAGCCGAGCCACAGCACGCCGACGAGCATCAGCAGGGAGCCGACGAGCGTGTAAATCACGAACTTCGTCGCGGCGTAGATCCGGTCCTCTCCGCCCCAGATGCCGATGATGAACACCATCGGGATGAGCGTGAGCTCGAAGAAGACGTAGAACAGGAAGACGTCGAACGCCGCGAACACTCCGAGGACGCCCGTTTCGAGCAGCAGGATCAGCGCGTAGTAGCCCTTGTGCGCTTTGCCGATGTAGTGCCACGACGAGAGCACAACGATCGGCCCGAGAAGCGTCGTCAGCAGGAGCAGGAGCAGGTTCAGCCCGTCCACGCCCACGTGGTAGTTCACGTCCACGCCCGGCAGCCAGTTGATGTATTCGCGCAGTTGCGGCGCATTCGCCGTCGAGACCGAGGCGTCGAAGCCGAACCAGAAGCCGAGCGAGAGGACGAACGCGACCGTCGTGACCGCGAGCGAGATCCACCGGATGGCGCTCACGCTCGGTGCCAGCATCACCGCCAGCGCGCCGAGCGCGGGCAGGAAGATGACCAGCGAGACCAGGTTGGGAATGTCAGCGAGAAAGCTCATGTAGGATCTGCGTCGGTGCGCCTGCGGCGCCCGGAGGGATGCGGCCTCTGGCGGGCCGCCAGAGGCTTAGCCGAGCATTACGAGGCCGACCACGAGGACGACGCCGAGCACGATGGCGAGGGCGTACGTCTGCACGCCGCCGGTCTGGATGCCGCGGAGGCCGCTGGCGAAGCCGCGGACGCCTCGGCCAAGGCCGTTCACACCGCCGTCGACGACGTTTTTGTCGAACGGCGCGAAGACGTTGCGGGCGCCGTCCACGACAGCACGGACGAAGGTGGCGTTGTACAGCTCATCCCAGCCCCACTTGCGCGAAGCGGGCGCGTAGAGCCAGCCCATCATCTTGAAGAAGCGGCGGTCCGCATCCAGGCCTCTGGCGCCAAAGCGGAAGCCGACCCACGCGATGGCGACACCGGCGGCGGCGATGATCGAGCCCACGCCGAGGAGGATCCACTCCGTCGCGTGCGATGGCTTGTACTCGAACGCGGCCTCGGCCACAGGCCCGCCGTAAGCGGCGCCGAGCCAGTGGTGGATCCAGCTCTCGGTTCCAAACAGTTCCGCGACAACGGGCGCAAGGCCCAGCAGTCCGGCGCCAGCGGCGAGCGCGGCGAGGATCCACAGCGGGAGCGTCATGGTCCACTGGCTCTCGTGCGGGTGCACGTCCATCGCGGCGGGCCAACGCGGGGTGCCCTCAAACGTGAGGAGGTACGCGCGTGTCATGTACACCGCCGTCATCAGCGCGGTAATCAGCCCGATGACCCACACGGCCAAGCTGAGCACGTTGCCGTCCATCCCGGACTTGAACGCGAAGAACAGGATCTCGTCCTTGGAGAAGAAGCCCGCCAGAGGCGGAATGCCTGCAATCGCGAGCGTCGAGATCAAGAAGGTCCACCGCGTAGCCGGCATGTACTTCTTGAGTCCGCCCATCGTGCGCATGTCCTGCGCGTCGAAGTGCCCGTCGTATGGCAGCGGGTTGTGACGGAGCGTGTTCTGCGTCGCCTCGGAGTCCAGCGGGGTGTCGGGACCGCCGTGGTGGCTCGGGATGATGCCCTTGTGCTCCAGTTCGTGCTCCACGTGGTGCATGGAGTGGATAACAGACCCGGATCCGAGGAAGAGGCAGGCCTTAAAGAAAGCGTGCGTCATCACGTGGAAGATGGCGACGAAGAACGCGCCGACGCCGGCCGCCATGAACATGAAGCCCAGTTGGCTCACGGTCGAGTAGGCGAGCACCTTTTTGATGTCGTTCTGCGTCATCGCGACCGAGGCTGCCATGATGGCCGTAATCGCGCCCACGATGGCGATCACGCCCATGGCCGCTGGCGCCAGAAGCACCATCTCGCTCAGGCGTGAGAGCAGGTACAGGCCGCTTGTCACCATCGTCGCGGCGTGGATCAGCGCGGAGACGGGCGTCGGCCCGGCCATCGCGTCCGGGAGCCAGACGAAGAGCGGGATCTGCGCGCTCTTGCCCGTAGCGCCGATGAACATCAGCAGCACGATCCAGAAGCCAATGGGGCCGTCGAAAAGAGCGAGCGTCTCGGGCGCCAGAAGCGTCGCGAAATCGAAGCCAAACGGGCCTGCGATGTTGTCCGTGACTGTCTTGAAGATCAGGAACAGCGCAATCAGGAAGGCGAAGTCACCGATACGGTTGACGATAAACGCCTTGTTGGCCGCCGCCGAGTTCTTGAGGTCCGTGTACCAGAATCCGATGAGGAGGTACGAGCACAGCCCCACGCCCTCCCAGCCCAGGAACAGCACAATGAGGTTCTCCGCCAGAACCAGGTTGAGCATCGCGAAGATGAACAGGTTCAGATAGGGAAAAAACCGCCAGTACCCGCTATCTCCGTGCATGTACCCGATGGAGTACAGGTGGATGAGGCTACCCACGCCGGTCACGATAAGCGTCATCAGCAGCGACAGCTCGTCGATCCGGTAGCTGAACGCCACGCTCAGGTCACCTGCGGTCATCCAGTGGAAGAACGGAACCACCTGCGGCGCCCCGTGCTGGTAGCCCAGGAACAGCATCACCGTCACGCCGAATGGGATAGCAACCGCGATCAGCGCCAGGGTCCCGATCAGCTTTTCCTGCTTCCGCCACGACGGCATGAACAGCCCCATCATCCCGTTAAAGGCCGCCATCAGCAGCGGCGGGAGGAGAATCAGGCGAACGAGGGTTTCCATTGTGCGGGGACTGGGTTTTAGGGACTGGGGACTGGCTTGGCGTCTGGAGTTCCGAGTCCCCAGCTGCCAGCCCCGGGGCGCTAGCCCCTAAACAGGTTGATCTCGTCGATGTTGAGCGTCATCGTGTTGCGGAACAGCGCGATGACGATGGCGAGCCCAACGGCGGCCTCAGCCGCGGCGACGGACATCACGAAGAAGACCAGGATCTGGCCGTGCACGTCACCGAAGCCCTGCGCGAAGGCCACGAGCGTGAGGTTGACCGCGTTCAGCATCAACTCGATGCTGAGAAAGACGACAATCGCGTTGCGGCGCAGGAGGACGCCGAGAACGCCAATCGTAAAGAGAACCGCGCTGAGCGAGAGGTACCAGGTGAGTTCCATCTAGACGAACCGCTTCTTGGCGAGGACAACGGCACCGATGGTCGCCGCGAGGAGGAGGACGCCGACGATCTCGAGGGCGAAGGCGTGCTCGGTAAGGAGCGTCACGCCGATGTTGGCCACGTCCGTCGCCTCGACGGCTTCTTCCGTGGTGGGGGCGTCCGGCAAGAGGTCGAACTTCAGCGCCACAACCGAGAGCAGCTGGGCGAGCACGCCCACGCCGAGGACGAAGGCGGCCACCTTTCTGAAGTCCATCGCGCCCAGCTTCGGCATCTCGTCCAGGTTCAGGAGCATGATGACGAACAGGAATAGCACCATGATGGCGCCTGCGTAGACCAGCACCTGCACGACGCCGATAAACGCGGCGTTCAGCGTGAGGTACAAACACGCGATGGACAGCATGACCTGAACCATCCAGAGCGCGGCCGTAACGGGGCTCCGGGAGATCAGCATTCCGAGTGCGCCGACGACCGAAAGGACGGCGAAGACGAAGAAGAGAAACGTCTCCAGCATGGGTGGGTGAGGAGGCCGGGCGTACCGGAAGGGGCGGCGCAGAGGGGAAGAGGCGCGCCGTCAGCAGTGCGCCCGAAGGTACCGAGGGAGGACAGCCGTCACAACCGCGAGTCGCGCCAGAGGCTTGGCCTTTGAATGAAATGGCGACGCTTTGCTCCCCACTCGTGCCGCCTCTGGCGCGAACGGGCCCGGCCAAGACGCGTGCAGCCTTGCAGGTGATCCGGCCTCTGGCGTCTCACCAGACCGCCGCTCGGGTATCTTTCGTGGCGCTCCCCACGTAGCGCGCCCGCCTTCCCCCGCGACGTCCTGGAACTGCAGCCCTCCCCTCCCGCCCCGCCGGAGCCTCACGACGAGGCGCCAGAGGCCATCCCACTGGTGCCACCGGTCCAGCGCGGCTCGGTGCGCTTCCGCGACGTGATCTGGCCCATCGCGCTCAGCCTGGTCGCGATCATCGCGATTGTGGCGTTTACGACGGAGGGGGCGGATTTGGTGGCGGTGGCGAGGCGCTTCCGGCCCGGACTTCTCGCGCTGGCCGTTCTGGCGCTCGGGCTCCAGATCACGTTTGCCTCGCTGCGGCTGCAACTGATCTCGCGCGGGGCGCTAAGCGTCCGGCAGGCGTACAAAGGGCAGGTGACCTGGGACTTCCTCTCGGCCATTACCCCCTCGGCACTTGGCGGCGGGCCGTTCGCGGCCTACTTCATCGCGAAGGAGAATGACCTCCCGTTTGGGCAGGTCTCGGCGTACATGCTGTTCTCGATGCTGATGGACCAGGTGTGGTTCGCGGTGCTGATCGTGATGCTGTTCCTCTTCGCGTTCGAGCTGCCCGTATTTCCGGACGCGCTCGGTGCGGTGAGCATCGGGACGGTCGCGCTGTACTTGGTTGGGTTGCTTTCGTGGATCTCGTTTTTTGCCTACGCGACGCTCGTTCGGCCCCAACTCATCGAGTGGGTAGCGGGCAAAGTGGTGAGGCTCAAGTTCCTCCGCCGCTTCGAGGACCGCGTGCACGACGAGGCACGCAAGCTCAGGCGGCAGGCGCGCATTCTCCGCGCGCAGCCTCTGGCGTTCTACCTCAAAGGATTCGGGCTGACGCTGCTGATCTGGTGCTCGCGCTACGCGATCGCGCTGTATGCAGCGTTCGCGGTCGCCTCGATCGCGCGACCGTTTCTGTTCTATCTGCGCACGGCCGCCCTCTGGCTCGTAGGGATCGCGCTACCCACGCCGGGCGGGTCTGGCGGTATGGAGGGGCTGTACCTCCTCTTCCTCTCCCCGCTTCTTCCCGAGAGTGCAGGTGGCCCCGCGCTCCTGGGCTGGCGCCTGATCGCGTACTACACCATCCTGGTGATCGGCTTCGCGGTCGCGGGCCGGACCGTGGGTGAGGTGCTGTTCGGCAGCAAGAAAAAAACCGCTTGAGGCACAAGCCAACGCCGTCTACGCGAGCGGCATGGTGCCCCAGTACCAGGCCCTCCGTGAGCGAGGCCTCTGGCGCGTGAGGACAACGCAAGCGTACGTGTAGCATCCGCAGAGGCCCGTGCCGCTTTCGCTCACGCAGCAAGCGTCTCGCAAGCGCCAGAGGCCCACCGCCTTCGATCTTCTCGTACCTCGTCCCCAGCTTTCCATGCCCAGACCCGTAGACGACCGCCGCGCCGAGGCGGAGCGCTTCGACTTCCGCCGAATCCACGAGCGCCTGCGATTCGGGACGGCGTCGGACCGCTACGCAGGCTGGATCGACACCATCTACCCGCGCGACGTGTGGGCCGGCGAGGTGACGACGCGGAGCAAAAAGGTCGGCGGGCAGACCTTTCAGGAGCGGCTGCTGCCGATCAAATCGGTGACGGACTACTTCGAGCACTTCAACGTGCTGGAGCTGGACTTCCTCTACTACCGCCCGCTGCTCAAGCCCGATGGGCGGCCGGAGAACAACCTGTTCATCCTCCAGCAGTACGTGGACGCGTCGCCTGCGAACGCTCGGTTTGTGGTCAAGGCGCCGCGCGAGTTCGTCTCGCGAGTTCTACCGCGCCGCGTGGACGGCCGCATGACGTTCGTGGAGAACGAGCGCTACCTGGACGCCAGAGGCTTCACCCATCAGTTCGTGGCGCCTCTGGCGGACGCGCTAGGCGTCAAGCTTGCAGGCATCTTGGTGGAGCAGGAGTACATCCGGCAGCGCGATGCCCCCTCGCCAGAGGCCTACATCGGCGACTGGGATGAGTTTTTCCGCGACGTGCCCGGGGACGTCGCATACCACCTGGAGGTGCGCTCCGAGCACATGCTCACGCCCGGCTTCGCGGCGTGGATGGCGAGCCGGAAGATTGGGCGCGTGTTCAGCCATTGGACGTGGCTGCCGTCCCTCAAAACGCAGTGGGAGCTGGCCGACGAGCAGTTCACGTCGGGCGCGGACGAAGCCGTGGTGCGGCTGCTCAACCCCATCGACATGAAGCACAACGAGGCCTTTGCGCTGGCCTACCCGTTCGACAAGCCGGTCCCGGCGCTCTCGCAAACGCAAGAGGCCCGTCGCATGATCGACGAGACAACGGCGCTCGCATACCAGGCGGCCTCACGCGGCGTCACGCTCAACGTGATCGCGAACAACCGCGCGTGGGGCAGCTCGCCGCACCTCGCCCAGGCCGTCGCGAACCGGTTCTTGGATTTCGCGGACCGCAAGGGCGAATAGAAAAGCCTCTGGCGACACGGAGGACGCCAGAGGCTGGGCAGAACCCGCGAGTGCCGGCTAGGCGGCGGCCGGCGGGAACAGGGTATAGATCGTCGCGAGCGGAGCCGTCTCCGGCACAGCGGTCTCGTCCGAGGCGTCGGCCTCTGGCGTTGGCAGGTCGTCCTCGCGGCGGCGGATGGACGACAGGCGAGCCATCTGGCGGCGCACCCGGCGTTCGCGGCGTCGTGCGGACTTGTTCAGGATGGAGTTGAGCTGGAGCCGGATCGCTTCGAGGCGGCGCGGGCCGAAGCCGGCGATCTCGGCGAGCCGGCCGTCGTGCGACGCCCGCTCCAGCGAGGTCAGCGAGCGGATGCCCGCCTCCACGAGGCTGCGCGCGAGGGACTCGCCAATGCCCGGAACGGTCATCAGCAACGCGGCCGGGTCGTCAGACGCTAGAAGCCGGTCGCGCAAGCCCACGCGGCCTCGTTCGATGTAGTCCGCGAGGTGGCTCGCGAGGTTCACGCCGATGCCGGGTAGCTCGGTCAGCGCGTCGCGACCGCCGGTGCCGTAAATCTCGACGACCGGTGTGTCCAGGTCTCGCAGCATCGCTGCCGCCTGGAGGTACGCTTGGACGCGGTAGGGATTCGGCTCGCCCGAGCGCGTGAGCAGCTCGGCCATTTGCCCGAGGATGTCCGCCAGCTCGACGTTGGTGGGCCCGATAGAGGGCCGTGGGAGCGCGTGCAGCATGTTTCTAGATGTTGATTGCCTCAAGATCGCGCACAGCGATGCCACCTGAATGTCACACCTTCGGCCCTAAAATATGCATCGCCAGAGGCCTCTGGCGCAGGCCTGCTAGTCTGCTCCCAACGCTTCTTTCAGAGCAGCCAGATCGCCCTGGAGGGTTTCCACGAGCGCCTCCAGCGTGGCGACGCGTTCGGCGAGCGTGGAGACCGGCTCCGCTGCGTCCCCTTCGGCCTCTGGCGCCAGAGGCGCCACGTCGCCTAAAAGGGTGTGGGTGTAGCGCTCAGCGCTCTGCCCCGGCTGACGTGGCAGCTTTGCCACGAGAGGCTCGTCGCGCTCCGAGAGCATCCAGAGCGCTTCCTCCGCCTCGTCTACACTCGTCATCTCCGCCATGCGGCCCACGCGCGTGCGGATCTCGCCAGGCGTTTGCGGTCCGCGCAGCATGAGCACCGCCAGTACGGCGAGCTCGCGGCGCGAGAGGCCCAGCGCGATGTCCATCGAGTGCCGCAATTTGGAGACGCGATGCCCCGCGCCAGAGGCGACGCCAGCGAGTTTACGCCGCTTGACGCGCTCGACGGCTCCCGAGACCTCGCGCTCGGTTACGTCCATGACGGGATCGCGCGAGGAGCGTTGGTTGCACGCCGCGATCAGCGCGTTCGTCGTCAGCGGGTACGAATCGGGTGTCGCGAGGGACTTTTCGATCAGCGCGCCCAACACGCGGGTCTCGATGGCGTCGAGTGTAGGAATCGGCATGGAGGTGCGGCCAGAAGGACGGCGGAAGTTGCACGCCTCTGGCGTCCGAGGCAAGGTGCTCCCCGGCGCCCACACGCATCCCGCCAGAGGCCATCGCGGCCGCTACTCCCTGCCGGCGAGCACGCGGAGTTCGGCCTCGATGGGCCGCGCGAAGTCCTCGCCCCAGGCTGGAGGCGGCGCGGCAGTAAACCGCCGGCGGTCCTTCTGCGTGGGGTGGTCCAGCGCGAGGTGCGCGGCGTGGAGCGCGATGCTGTGGCCGTCGCCGAGCGGGACAGGCGCGGCATAGCGGAGGTCGCCCACTATAGGGTGCCCGATTCCGCCCAGTTGCACGCGGACCTGGTGCGGCCTCCCCGTCTCCAGCACGACGCGGACAAGCGTCCGCCCCCGCACGGTTGCGAGCGCGCGCCATTCCAAGACGGCCTTTTTCGCGCCAGAGGTGGTCGAGGAGACGCGCTTAACACGGGTGCCCGTCTCGGTGTCGTGCGTCTTGAAAAGCCAGTCCTCCAACCGTCCGCTCCCCTCCAGCTTGCCTTCCACGAGCGCGAGGTAGACCTTCTCGACGGACCTCTTGCGGAACTGCTCGGTGAGGCGGCTCGCGGCTTTGCTCGTCCGCGCGAGGACCATCACGCCAGAGGCCGGGCGGTCCAACCGTTGCACCAAGCCGACGAACACGTTTCCAGGCTTGTTGAACTCGCGCTTGAGGAACGCTTTGGCCCAGTTGGCCACGTCGCGGTCGCCCGTGGAATCGCCCTGGGAAAGCATCCCGGCGGGCTTGGCAACCACCAAGAGGTGGTTGTCCAAAAACAGAATCTCGGGCGTCATGCGGAGGGCGCCAGAGGCGCGGAATACGGCAGGAGGCCTCTGGCGTCTCTCACGCCGCTACCATCGCGTCCGGCTCATCCACAGGCTTGCCGACAAAGCGGAGCACGAGGTACAGCACCAGCGCGCCGATCGGCAGGACGGCCCACCAGGGCGCTCCAAAGCCGGCCGGGATCGTGCCCAGGAAGAGCGCCACGGCGCCAACGGTCAGCGCGTACGGGATCTGAGTCCGCACGTGGTCGATGTGGTCGCACTGGCTCGCGAGGCTGGATAGAATCGTCGTGTCCGAGATCGGCGAGCAGTGGTCGCCCCAGACGGCACCGGCGAGAACGGCGCTTACGGCGCTGTAGATGATATGGTGGTACTCCGCGTTGGTATGCAGGCCGTCGGCGGCGAGCACGTTCCACGCCAGAGGCACCACGAGCGGCATGAGGATGCCCATCGCGCCCCAGCTGGAGCCGGTCGCGAAGGCGGTGGCAGCGGCCAGGATGAACACGAGCGCGGGCACGAGGCCCGGAATGAGGCGGTCCGAGAGCAGGTCTTTCAAGAACTCGCCGGTGCCCAGCGCTTCGTTGACGCCCGAGAGCGCCCAGGCCAGCGTCAGGATCATGAGCGCGAACAGCATGGTCCGCATGCCAGCCATCAGGGACTCCACGGCCTCGTCAATGGTCACGATGCGCTGCCCCACGTACATCGTGATGGCCGTGACAACGGCGGCGAGGGATGCCCACATCATGGCTTTGTAGGAGTCCGCGGCACCGATCACGTCTTGGATGCTCGCGTCCGGGCCTTCGGAGGCGCGGCCTGTGATCCAAAGCCCCACGAGCACGCCAACGACGAGCACACCAATCGGTAGAAACGCGTTGATCAGGCGGTACGGCGTGCCCTCTTTGGGCTCCAGCAGGTGCGCGTCGGCCTCAGCTGCGCCGACGTTCGCGCCCGGGCGCGCGAGTTGCCCTGTTGTACGGGCGCGGCGCTCGGCCTTCAGCATCGGTCCGAAGTCCCGCTTCATGCCCGCGACCAGGAAGACGAAGAGCAGCGCCAGAAGCGGGTAGAACGAGTACCCGATGGAGTTCAGGAAGACGGAGTACGCCGACTCGTCGTAGTCCGGGATCTGCGCGATGGCCTCGCCGATGTAGCCCACCTCGGTCCCGATCCATGTCGTTACGAGCGCGATGCAGGCAACGGGCGCTGCCGTCGAGTCCACGATGTAGGCCAGCTTCTCGCGCGAGATCCGCAGCGTGTCCGTGATCGGCCGCATCGTGCCGCCAACGATCAGCGTGTTGGCGTAGTCGTCGAAAAAGATCGTGATGCCCAACAGCGCCGTCGCGAGCTGTCCCCGCCCGGCCGACTTCGCCCACTTGGTGACCAGGTGCACGATTGCCTGCGTGCCACCGCCCTTCTGGATCAACCCGACGAGCCCGCCGATAAGCAGCGAGAACAGGATGATCGCGGCGTGCCCCTCGTCCGTGATCGCGCTCAGGATGTAGGTCTGGATCGCTTCAAAGAATCCGGTGAACCAGCCCATCGCCGGGTCGCCAGAGGCGATCCACGCGCCCACCCACACGCCGAGGAACAGCGCCACAATCACCTGCCGGAACGCCAGCGCGGCTCCGATGGCGAGGACGGCCGGGAGCAGTGACCACCAGCCCGCGTTGGGCGTGGGCGCCTCTGGCGGCGCTTCCTGGAGCACGACGGGCGCATCGCCCGCTGCGAGGGAATCCGCAACCGGCGCCAGAGCCTCTGGCGCGGCGGAGTCCTGCGCGATGGCGACGCCCGCGAAGGCGATAAGCACCAGCGCAAGGATGGCGTACTTGGACGGGACGACGCGGCTCAACTTCATGGGTGCGTTCCGAAGATGCGGTCGCCAGCGTCGCCCAGGCCGGGCCGGATGTACGCCTTGTCGTCCAGTTCGCGGTCCAGTGCCGCCGTGACGATGTCGACGTCCGGGTGGAACTCGTGGAGGCGCTCTACGCCCTCGGGCGCTGCAACGAGGCAGACAAACGTGAGGTGATCCGCGCCCCGTTGCTTAAGGTGGCTCAGCGCGCCAGCGGCCGAGCCGCCGGTCGCTAGCATCGGGTCCACGACGAACACGCGCGCACCCCGGACAGGCGGGATGTTGGAGTAGTAGTCGACCGGGCGGTGTGTGGTCTCGTCGCGGTACATGCCGAGATGGCCTACGCGCGCTTCGGGCACAAAGCGGACGAACCCGTCCACGAGGCCCAGTCCTGCTCGCAGCACGGGCACTACTACCACCTCTTGCGCAAGCTTGACGCCGTCAGTCTCCTCCAGCGGGGTCTGGACTGTCTGCTTCTCCGTCGGGATGGTCCGAAGCGCCTCGTAGGCCAGAATGGCCGCGGCATCGTTGAGGACGGCGCGGAACTCGCCGTGCGGCGTGGTCTTGTCTCGCAGCGTGGTGACGGCGCGGGCGAGAAGCGGGTGATCGACGACTGTCAGCATGGGGTGGCCGGGGCCTCTGGCGAAAGCGAACGCGGGAAAACAAGCGCCTCTGGCGCCACGCGGGCGCCAGAGGCGGAGGGGCTAGATGCGGCCTTCAGCCTTGGCCCGCTTGTGATCCTCCTCGTTCTGCTCCCACGGCTTCCGTTCGAAGTACGAGTCCGTCAGCTTGACGAGCGTGCCGGAGAGCAGGATGAGCGCGATCACGTTCGGGATCGTCACGAGCGAGAGCGCGACGTCGCCGAGGTCCCAGATCGTCGTCGAGGCCAGGATGGCGCCGATAAAGTGCATGACCACAAAGACGGCCTTAAAGGGCAGGATCGCCTTGGGGCCGAACAGGTAGTTCGCACAGCGGTCGCCGTAGTAGCTCCACGAGATGCTTGTCGAGACCGCGAAGAGCACGACGCTCAGCAGCACGATCCACTTGCCGAAGCCGCCCATGCCGATGGGCGCCAGGCCCATCTCGAACCCGAGCGTGGTCAGCGGGGCCACGCTACGCGCGGTGTTGCCGTACAGGAGGTCGACCTCGTCGCCGCCAGAGGCCATCGCGACCAGACCACCAGAGCCCTGCTCAATGCGGCCCTCGAACGGGACGGTTTGCGCCTCGTCCAGGAAGAGCGTGTCGATCGGGAGGTCGTAGCGCGAGAGGGCGGCGCCCTGCTCGTTCTGCGAGATGCCGCCTTCGTAGACCAGCGGGAACGCGCCCCCGTAGGAGCCATAGCGCACGAGGTTGCCCGCGTCGTCGAGTTCGGGCGCGAGCACGTTGACGTTCGCGCCGCCTGCCTCGAACGATGCCGGGGCCTTGGTCTCAAACGCGCCGGTCGTGACGAGCACGAGGCCCGTCATGGTGCAGATCACGATGGTGTCGATAAACGGCTCCAGGAGCGCCACGACGCCTTCGGAAACGGGCTCGTCGGTTTTGGCCGCCGAGTGCGCGATGGGCGCTGAGCCTTGTCCGGCCTCGTTGGAGAACAGGCCGCGCTGCACGCCGAACTGCATCGTCAGGAGGAACACGCCGATACCCGCGCCGGCGACGCCAGAGGTCGGGTTGAACGCCTCGGAGAAGATGGTCCCGAACGCGGCGGGGATCGATCCGAAGTTGAGGATCAGGATGGTCACCGCGCCCAACACGTAGAAGCCCGCCATGACCGGCGCGACGATCGAGGTCACCTTACCGATGCGGCTGATGCCGCCGACGATGACGACGCCGACGATGCTCGCCGTGACAAGGCCCGTGATGACCTGGTCGATGCCGAACGAGTCGTAGAGCTGCGTCGCGATGGTGTTGGCCTGCACCGCGTTGCCGGTCATAAACGAAGTGATCATGAGCGCGAACGCGAAGAACATGGCCACAGGCTTCCAGTTTTTGCCCAGGCCGCGCTCGATGTAGTACATCGGGCCGCCAGAAACCGAGCCTTCCCAGGCCTTGCCGTCCTCGTCCACGCGCACGTCGCGGTACTGCTGCGCGAGGGTCACCTCGGCGTACTTCGTCGCCATGCCGAGCAAGGCGGTCACCCACATCCAGAACAAAGCGCCGGGTCCTCCGATGTGGATCGCGAGCGCCACGCCGGCGATGTTTCCGACGCCGACCGTCGCGGAAAGCGCCGTGGTGAGCGCCTGGAAGTGGCTCACGTCTCCGGGCTCGTCCGGATCGTCGTAGCGGCCTGTGGCTACCGCGAATCCGTGGCCGAGGCGACGGAACTGGATGAATCCGAGCCGGATCGTCAGGTAGAGGCCCGTACCCAGGAGGAGGATGACGAGAGGCCAGGCAAGAAAATTGCCGACGGCACCGACGATGGTTTCAAACAGCTCCATGCGAGGGATGGGGTTAAGGGGAGGTGAACAGGCGAGGCGTGAAGATAACCGCCGCTACAACGCGCGCAGAGGTCACTCCAAGCGAGCGAGCCTCTGGCGGGCCTCGGCGGCACGGGCGGAGTCAAGATCTGAGCGTGCCAGGAGCCATTCCAGGTCCTCTCGTGCCCCGGCGGTATCCCCCACCATCACGCGAGCTATGCTCCGGTCCGTCCTGTGGGCGATGCTTTCCGGCGCGAGGGTGACGGCCTGGTCCAGATCCGTGAGCGCTCCCGCCACGTCGTTCGGGTCGAGCGAGAGGCGTGTAAATGCGCGCTGGTTGTACAGCGCGTCAACGGGGATGCTCGAGCCATCGCCAGAGGCCTCGATCGCGCGGCCCAGATCTGCGAAAGCGTTCTCGATGTCCTCGCGGGTGGAGTCCTGCGCAAAGCGCCACCGCAGGCATCCGGATCGGACGGCGTACGCGTCCGGGCGCGGCGAGGCCTGAATGAGGGAATCCAGTTGGAGGATGATCGCATCCACGTTTCCACTCAGGCATGCCGCGCTGGCGTCGCTCACGAGATCGCCAGAGGCGTCGGGTGCGGGCGCTGCGGGTTCGGGCGAGCACGCCGCCCACGCGAAGGCAAGCGGGAGCACGAGGCCTCTGGCGCCAGAGGCGAAGGTGCGGACGGTCATAGCGACTCGGGGTCGACCTCTACCAGGCGCCCTTTGACCAGCGCGAGCGTGCGGGCGGGAAACGAGCGGACGAGGCGGTAGTCGTGCGTTGCCATGAGCAGCGCCATGCCCTGACGATTGAGCTTGATGAGCAGCTTCTGGATCTCGTCGGCCACGCGGGGGTCGAGGTTGCCAGTGGGTTCGTCGGCCAGGAGCAGCATCGGGTCGTTGACGATGGCGCGGGCGACGCACGCGCGCTGCTGCTCGCCGCCAGACATCTCGCTGGGCTTGGCCTGCGCGCGGTGGCTGATGCCGACCTGCGAGAGCGCATCCATCGTGCGCTGGCGCACTTCGGCGCCGCGGTGGCCCGTGGCGTGGAGCGCGAACGCGACGTTGTCGTACGCGCTGCGGTCTGGAAGCAACTGGAAGTCCTGGAACACCACGCCCAACATGCGGCGCAAGAACGGCACGTCGTGCGGCTTGGTCGTGTCGGACTGATACGGCCCGACCCGGACGACGCCGTACTCGGGCTGCACGTCCATGTAGAGCAGCTTGAGCAGGCTGGACTTCCCGCTGCCCGTCGGGCCGATGAGGTAGACCATCTCGCCTCTGGCGAGAGTCAGATTGAGGTCTTGCGCCACTTCGACGCGGGCGCCGGAGGGGTCACGGTAGCTGACGGCCGCGTTGCGGATCTCGATCAAAGGCCGCTCGCGCGAGGGCGAGGCGGTCGGCGAGGCGGCGGGATAGTCGGACACAGGGGCGTGGATGGCGGCGCGCCAAACTACACGAGCGTCAGAGGCCTCTGGCGACGGCTCTGCACCCAGTCCGGCGCGAGGCCTACCCCACTCTGGCGCGGCCTTCTCCTCTCCCGGCCGGGCAATCGCTTTGGCGCCGTCTCGTTCGTCCCGTGCGCCTAGCTTCACGCCATGCCCACGCTTCCTCCCACACCCGACGTTCGCCAGAGGCTCCGCACCGCGCGTCTGCGCTGGACCGCGTCCGAAGTCATCCGGGGCGTCTTGCTCGTCGGCGCGGGTGTCGGCCTCGCGTTTCTCGTGGGTGTAGGCGCCGAGGGTGCGCTCTGGATGGGCGTGGGCCTGCGGACGGCGCTGTTCTGGCTCCTGGCGGCGCTCGCGCTCGGGCTCGTGGGCGCGTTCGTTCTGCCGCCGGTCTTGCGCGGGCTGGGCCTCCTCCCGGGCATGGACGACTCCACCGTCGCGCACCGCGCCGACCGCTTCCGCGAAGGCGCCGGCGACCGACTCCTCGCGCTGCGGGACTTGCAGGCCTCTGGCGCCAGAGGCGAGTCCCCGCTTCAGGCCGCGGCCGTGGCGGCGTTGGGTCGCGAGGTCGAAGACGTGCCTGTCGAGCACGCCGAGGACCGCCGCGGCCTCTGGCGCTCAGCGCGATGGGCACTGGCGCCGGCCCTCGGGTTCGTGCTCGCACTCCTCCTGATTCCCGGCCCGTTCGAGGCGGCGGCGGAGCGTCTGTTGTCTCCAGGCGAAGCGTTCTACCCGCCCGCGTCGTTCTCCTTAAGCCTCCAGCCCGGCGATGTCGAGATCGTGCGCGGCGAGAGCGTCGAGATCACCGCGCGTCCCGCAGGCAAAGACTGGCCGCTGGACGCCACGCTCGAAGTCCGCCGCGAGGGCGAGACCGTCACCGACGACACGCGGCTTCTGCTGGGCGACGACGGCCTCTGGCGCCACACGGTCGAGGACGTGCGGCAGAGCGCCCAATACCGCGTCCGCGCGCTAGGCGTCGTCACGGACTGGGCCTCGATCCGCGTTGTAGCACGCCCGCTCGTCCGGGGCCTCAACGTTGTGCTCCTCCCACCTGGCTACAGCGGGCGCCCGGCGCGCGCGCTTCCCGAGGGCGTCGGCGATGTCTCCGGCCTCGCGGGCTCAACGGTTCGTCTGACCGTCGGCCTCGCGGGGGAACGGGCTGCCAGAGGCGAGGTCCGCATCCGCTGGGACGACAGCACCGCCTCGCGCGTGCCCCTGGCGATCGGCGCCGAGGGGGCCACGGCGCGCTTCCCGCTCCGCCGCGGCGGCCACTACTCGCTGCACCTGGAGACCGCCTCTGGCGTCGCCAACACGAACCCCGCGCGGTACTCGCTCGGCGTGCTCGGAGACGGCGCGCCGCAGATCACGCTCGTGGACGGCGCCAGCGGCGCGCTCGACGCCAGAGGCCGGCGCCTGGAGTTCCGCGTCTCCGACGACTTCGGCTTTTCCGGCGGCTCGCTTATCTGGCGCGTGATCCGCGGCGACGCCAGAGGCCCGCTGCGCCGCGCTGCGCTGCCGGTCCGAACGCGCCCGCTCGGTCAGGACGTGGGCGTCACGTTCCGCCCTACGAACGTGGGTCCGGGCGACGTGGTGGAGTTCTTCGGCGAAGTCGTGGACAACGGGCCAAGGCGGCAGCGCGCCCGAACGCCGGTCGTCACGCTGCGCTTCCCATCGCTCGCCCAGCGCATCGACGAACTGGAGGCGCAGCGCGATTCGACGCGTGACGACCTCCAAGAACTGCGCGACAACGCCAAGGAAGCGTCCGAGCGCTTTGAGCGCTTCCGCGACGACCTCCGCCGCAACCCGAACCCGGACTGGGAGGACCAGCGCCAGATCGAAGAACTCCGGCGCCAGCAGGAGGACCTCGGCAGACAATCAGACGCACTCCAGCAACGCATGGAGAAGCTCCAGCGGGACATGCAGGACAGCGGCCTTGCGGATCCCGAGACCATGCGCAAGCTGGAGCAGATGCGCCAGGTCATGCAAGAGCTTGACTCACCCGAACTCCGCGACGCGCTTAAGCGCTTGCAGGAGGCCATGGAGAAGCTCGACATGCGCGAGATGATGGAGCAGGCCGAGCAGGCCGAGTTCAACGAGGAGGAGTTCCGCCAGAGGCTGGACCGCGCGATGGAGCTGCTAGAGCGCTTCGAAACCGCCGTGGACCTCAAAGAGGCCGCCCAGCTCGCCGAAGACCTCGCCGAGCGCGAGGCCGAGATCCAGGCCAAGACCGAGGCGCTCGAAAACGCCTCCAAAGAACGCCGGGACGGCACCCAGGCCGAGTCGCCAGAGGCCTCTGGCGACATGCCGAAGGAGAACACCGCCGCCGAGCGCGAACAGGTGGCGCAGGAGCAAGAGCGTGCCGCGGAGTCCGCCGAGGCGCTGGAGAAGCAAATGGAAGAGCTCCGCGAGCGCATGGAGGAGATGCGCGGCCAGCAAGGCGAGCAGCCCATGCAGGACGCCCAGCAGGAGATGCAGAAAAACGGCGGCCTTCCTGAGCAGATGCAGGAAAACGCGGAAAAGGTGCGCCAGAACCAGACGCAAGAGGCCCAGCAGCAGCAGCAGGAGATGCGCCGCCAGCTTCGCAAGATGGCCCAGAAGATGCGGGAGTCCAGCTCGCAGATGCAGGGACAGCAGCAGCAGATCGACACTGCTCGGCTCCGCGCCGCGCTTGAAGACGTGCTCACGCTCTCGGCCGAGCAGGAACGTCTCGCAGGCGAGACAGCCGCCACGCCTGGCCGGAGCCCCGCCCTCCGGCCTCTGGCGCGGCGCCAGGCCGAGCTACGCACCGGCCTGCAGCACGTCGCCGATTCGCTCCAATCCATCGGACGCACCGTCCCCCAACTCGGCAGCAAGATCCGCTCCACGACCACGAGCGCCCTCCGCGAGATGGGCGGCGCCGTAGAGGAGTTCGCCGAGCAGCGCTCCGGGCCCGCCGCCGCGCGCCAGAGGACGGCCATGACGAGCCTCAATGAGCTCGCGGTGATGCTCGCCGACGTGCTGAGCCAGCTCCAGAACCAGCAGCAGCAAGGCGGAGGTCAGGGCCAGGGCACGCCTCAGCAGATGCAGCAGATGGGCCAGCAGCAGCAGCAGCTCAACCAACAGATCCAGCAAATGCTGAACCAGAGCGCGGGCGAACGGCTCTCGCGCGACGATCAGCAGCGGATGCGCCAGCTCGCCGAGCAGCAAGAAGCCATCCGTCGCCAACTCAAGCAAATGCTCGAAGGCGCCTCTGGCGGAGGTGGCAACGAGGACGGCGGACCGGGCGGACTCAGCGAGCAGGCGAAAAGCCAGCTCCGCCGAATCGAGGAACAGATGGGCGAGGCGGCCGAGCAGCTCCGCCGTGGCAACCCGGACCCCTCTACGCTTCCCCGCCAGCAGAACATCCTTCAAAAGCTGCTCGAAGCCGAGCGCTCCGCCAACGAGCAGGGCCGCGAGGAGAAACGGGAGGCCGAGACCGCCCGCACTACGCCTCCCCCTGCCTCTGGCGGCACACCGCCGCGGGACCGCCCCGAAGACCGCGTCCGCCGCGATCTCATCCGAGCGCTGGAGAGCGGGTTCTCGCCAGACTACCAGGACCTGATCAAGAGCTACTTCGGGCGCATCCAGGGACGCGCGAGCAATTAGCGAGGCCTCTGGCGCTCTCGCCGGTTGGCGTGGCTACACTCGCCACTCGGCTCCCGCCAGAGGCGGCACGGGCCCGCCATCCCTTCCGCTGATCTCTGCCTGTCTAGATGCTCCCGTCGTTTCTCATCATCGGCGCCATGAAAAGTGGCACCACGAGCCTTTACGAGTACCTCGCCTCCCACCCGGATACCGTCACGCCCTCCACGAAAAAGGAGCCGCAGTACTTCCGGTCAGACGCCGACTTCAGCAAAGGGCTGGACTGGTATGGGAGCCTCTTCAAGGGCAAAGGAAGCAAGGCGTTCGAGGCGTCCACGATCTACACCCGACGGCACTTGTGGAGCAACGTCCCGGCGCGCATCAAGAGCGCGATCCCGAACGTCAGGATGATCTACTTGATGCGGGACCCTGTGGACCGTGCGTACTCGCATTACGTCCACTTGTATGCGAAGCGGTTGGAAAACGCGCCCTTCTCCGAAGCCATCCGAAAGCACTCGGACTACGTCGACACGGGGCGGTATTTCTACCAGTTGCAGGCCTACCACGAGCACTTCCCGCCGGGGCAGATCCACCTCCTTACGCTGGAGGACCTGAAGCGTGATCCCCGCGCGGCTCTCTCCGAGATCAGCACGTTTCTGGGAATCGCCGACACGTTCGACGACTCGGTCCTCGCCCGACGATTCAACCCTGCGGCCGACCGCCGGACTACGGAGCGCGAGATCCGTTTGCGAGACGCTGCACCGCACCCGCTTCTCGCCTCCCTTGTCGTTCGTGCCATGCGCCCGCGCCGGCCCGTGTTTGAACGCCCCACGATGACGCCAGAGGACGAGGCCTACCTCATGGACCGCCTCCGGCCCGACGTACAACAGCTCCGCGAGCACACCGGACGCTCCTTTGCCGAATGGCGACCCTACTGACCGCGCGTGAAGTCCCCTATGGGATCACCTCCACATCGCCGTAGGTCACGATCCGTCCCTGACGGTCCAAGAGCACGACCCGGTGGAGCCCGGGACCGCCGAGTTGGCCCGCTGGGAAAGAGAACAGAGGAGCCGTTCCCTCTGTCGATCCGGTGACCGCTTGGATTCGCGAGAGGTCTCCCTGGGCAGTCAGGCGGTACGGGATCAGCGCGCCGTTGGAACCGGAGAACGTGCCCGCAAACTGAACGCTCTCGGTTGGAGAGGCGGGGTTGGGATACGGCAGGAAGGTGAGAGTGAACTGCGAGCTGTAGACCGGCGCCGTGCGCCAGTCCCGGTCGTCCTCGCTCAGCACATTGCCTCTGGCGTCCGTCCGTGACACCCCATCAGGGACGCCGACCGCGTCAAACTCGAACACGCGCTGGAGCTCCCCGATGCTGGTCGCGTCGCACCCGACGAGGAAGGGCGTGGCGAGGAGGAATCCGAGGATCGGGAGCAGTCGGGGCATGCGCGTGGGCTAGAGCGGTACGTTTCAACGCCACCACATCCGCCGTCGTGCCCGAGCCTCTCTCTTCTGCGCCTATCGTCTCCGCCAGAGGCCTAGGCGTCGCCCTCGCGAAGCGGAGCGTGCTGCACGGGCTGGATCTCGACGTGCGCCCGGGTGAGTGGCTGGGCATCGTGGGCCCCAACGGATCCGGAAAAACGACGCTCCTGCGCACGCTCGCGGGTCTCCTCCCCTACACCGGCAGCCTGGCCGTCCGGGGCCGCGACCTCCGCCTCTGGCGGGGCCAGGACCGTGCGCGCGAGGTCGCGCTCGTGCGACAGCAGACGGACCTGCCGTTCGCGTTCAGCGTGCGCGAGGTGGTGGCGATGGGACGGGCGCCGCACCTGGGCTGGCTTTCGCCTCTGGCGGCGAGAGACAAGCAGGCGGTATCGAATGCAATAACGGATCTGGCGCTGGACGCGCTCGCGCTCCGCCCCGTCAACGCGCTTTCCGGCGGCGAGCAGCAACGCGTCCTACTCGCTCAGGCGCTCGCGCAAGAGGCCCCGCTGCTCTTGCTCGACGAGCCCACCGCGCACCTCGACGTGCGCCACCGCCTCGACGTGCTCGACCGCGTGCGCCGGCTGGTCGCCGCGCGGGCCTCTGGCGAGACGGCGTCCGCCGGAGGCGCCAAAACCGTGGTCGCGGCCATGCACGACTTGGAATGGGCCGCGCGCTATGCCGACCGGCTCGTCGTGTTGCACGGCGGGCGCATCGCCGCAGAGGGCGCACCGGCCGACGTGCTCACGCCCGCACTTCTCGGCGACGTGTTCGGCGTCCGCGCCGAGGTGGAGCCGACGGCCTCTGGCGTGCGGGTCCGGTATCTTGGCCGGCACGCGCCAGAGGCCTCCGAACTCACGGAGATCGGCGCGCCCCACCCCACCCCATGAAGGTCTACACCAAAACCGGCGACGACGGCACCACCGCGCTCTTCGGAGGCGACCGCGTCTCCAAAAGCCACCCCCGGATCGCAGCATACGGGACGGTCGACGAGGTCAACTCCGTGCTCGGCATGGCGCGTGCCACGCTCGACCCCGGAGCGGCCACCGACCTCATCGCGCGGGTCCAGAACGAGCTGTTCGTGCTCGGCGGCGACCTCGCCGCGCCTGAGGAGACGACGTACCCGCTGCCGCGGATCGAGGCGCACCACACGGAGCAGATGGAGGCGGACATCGACCGGCTGACGGCGGACCTCGCGCCGCTGAAGAACTTCATCCTGCCCGGTGGCACGCAGGCCTCGGCATCGCTCCACCTCGCGCGGACGGTCTCCCGCCGCGCCGAGCGGCTCGCGATCGACATGGTGGGCGAGGGCGAGGTCGTCTCGCAAGAGGCCCTCAACTACCTCAACCGGCTCTCGGACTGGCTGTTCACGCTCGCCCGGTGGGTCAACCATGACGCCGGCGTAGAAGACATCGCGTGGGTGCCCGTGGCCGACCGCACCCCCGCCGCTCCGTGAGCAAGAGGGCGACCAAGAAGGCCGGGGCGGCGCCTCTGGCGCCAGAGGTCTCGGCGGGCACGCGCCGCGTCTTCTGGGCGATCACGCTGCTGATCCCGTTCCTCTTTTTTGCGCTGCTGGAGGGCGGGCTCCGGCTGGGCGGCTACGGCGGCAGCTATCCCCTCTTCGAGCCTGTGGAGGGCGTACCGGACGTTCGGGTGCAGAGCCGCGAGGTGGCACGCCGGTACTTCGCGCAAACAGAGGGCGTGCCGAACGCCAACGCGGACTACTTCTACGCCGAGAAACCCGAGGGCTCGTTCCGCATCATCGCTCAGGGCGGCTCCAGCGCGGCAGGCTTCCCGTACTACTGGGGCGCGGCGTTTCCCCGCACGATGGCAAACCGGCTCCGCGCGTCCTACCCCGGTCAGCGGATCGACGTGGTCAACACGTCCATCGCGGCCGTGAACAGCTACACGCTGCTGGACTTCGCGGACGAGATCATCGAGCAGAAGCCCGACGCCGTGATCATCTACGCGGGCCACAACGAGTATTACGGGGCGCTCGGCGCGGCTTCAGCCGAGAGCTTTGGGCGCAACCCCACCCTCGTGCGCGGCTACCTCGCGCTCCGCCGCTGGCGCACGGTCCAACTCGTCCGCGATGTCATCGCGAAGCTGCGCGGCGCTGGCGCCGAGGTCCCGGAGGCCTCGGGCGAACAGAGCAACGAGACGCTCATGAGCCGCATGGTGGGTGAGCAGTCGGTCCCCTACGGGTCCGAGCTGTTCGAGGACGGCCACCGGCAGTTCCGCGAAAACCTGGACGCGCTCCTGGCGCGCTACCAGGCCGAGGGCATCCCCGTCTTTGTGGGCACCCTCGCCTCCAACGAGCGCACGCAGCGCCCCTTTATCACGGCCCACGCCGCGGGCGCCGACACGACCGCGTACAACGCGGCGCTGCGCGACGGCTTGAGTGCCTTCGCCAGAGGCGACAGCGCCGCAGCGCTCCCCGCCTTCCGCCGCGCGACCACGGCCAGCGCCGACGCCGCCGAGGGGCACTACCGGCTGGCCCAAGCACTCCTGGCCTCTGGCGAAGCCGAGGCCGCTCAAGAGGCGTTCCTCCGCGCCAAGGACCTCGACGCGCTCCGCTTCCGTGCGCCCGAGGTGTTCAACGCGTCCATCCGCGAGATCGCTAGCGCCAGAGGCGCGACGGTCGTGGAATCCCAAGACCTCGTGCGCGAGCGCTCGCCGCAGGGCGTGATCGGGGACGAGATGATGCTGGAGCACCTCCATCCCACCCTCGCGGGCTACGACGCGATCGCGGACGCCTTCTACGCTTCCATCCGCGCCTCTGGCGTGATCGGCGAGACCTCGCAAGAGGCGCCGCCCGCCACCCTCGTGCGGCTCTCTACGCCCGTCGATAGCCTCGCGGGCGCGATCCGCGTGGGGCGCCTGACCCAAAGTTGGCCGTTCCGGCCGGACGAGGTGCGACCGTTTGCGCTCGACACTTCCCGCACCCCGATGGCGGTCTTGCAGATCGCCGAGGACTTGGTCCAGAACAAGGTGGGCTGGGAAACTGCCACGGACGCCCTCGCGGACTACTACCTCGCCAAAGGTGAGTACACCGAGGCGCTCCGCGCGCGCCAGGCCATGCTCATGATGTACTGGTTCGAGCCGCGCGTCCATGACGCTCTCGCGGCCGTTCGGATGCAGATGGCGCAAACGTTGGGCGAGCCGCGCTACGTGGAGATGGCCAAAGCCAACTACGAGGCCTCGCTCACCCGCAACCCCAACCACGGCCCGGCGCTCTCAATGCTGGGCGCCATCCACCTCCAGCGCTCTGAAGAGGCCAAGGCCTCTGGCGCCAGCGGCGTGGCAACGCAGGAGCGCGGCGAGGCCATCGCGTACCTGGAGCGCGCGCGGAGCGTGTTGCCGCAGGACACGCAACTGTTGTACAACCTCGCGGGCGCCTACGCGCTACAAGGCCGCTGGCAAGACGCGCTCCGCACGGTCAACGTGCTGCTCCAGCGCCAGCCGCAAAACCCCGCGGCGCAGCAGCTCAAAGCGAGCGTGCTCCAAAACATGGGCTAGCGCCAGAGGCCTTCCGCGACAGCCTCTGGCGCCAGCGGCGCGTTACGGCATCTTCTTGCGCGCGCGGCTACGAGGCTCGGGGCCGCTCTTGAGCACAAGCGGGACGGACACGCTGCTGCTACCCGCCGAGACGTTGAGCAGGTACTCGCCCGGCATCAGGTAGTAGAGCTCGTCGTCTTCTCCGGCCTCGTGCTCGTCGCTTATTGCGCGGTCCACGGTCATTGGCCACGCGGCGTAGTTCAGCCCGGCGCCAGAGGCGTGGGTCCACGAGGCCAGTTCGACGCCCTTCGTGTTGACGACGGAGAACGTGACCGGGCCGCCTTGAGCGACGGTGTACGCGATGCTCAGCTCAGGCTGGTACGGGTCGCTCCAGTTTCCGCCCTTGGAGCCCCAGCGCGTGGAGTGCTGGAGCGTGTCGGGCGCGAAGACGTGGAGCGCCTCGGCCAGAAGCGCGGGCGTGAGCTGCTGCACCTCTTCCAGGTCCGCAATCCAGATGCTCCGGCCGTGCGTGCCGACCACCAGATCCTTATCGCGCGCCTGCACCGTGAGGTCGTGGACGGGCACGTTAGGCATTGTGCGGCTGTCCCACATGCTCTCGCCTCTGGCGCCGTCGGCGTCCTCGCGCTCGGCGCGCTGGCCGCGCATGGGGTGGAAGCTCTCGCCACGGTCCAGCGAGACGTAGAGGCCGTGGTCCGTTCCCACGTACACGATGTCGCCAGAGGCCGGGTCTTCCTTGGCCACGTTGACGGGCTCGGCGGGAAGGTCCGTGCCGATGCGCGTCCACGTGCGGCCAAGGTCGTCGGAACGGTAGACGTAAGCGTCGAAGTGGTCCCAGCGGTAGCCGTTGAGCGAGACGAGGAGCCTCTGGCGATCGTGGCCGGAAAGCTCCACGCGCGAAACCCAGAGCGGACCGGGGAGGCCAGCGGAGCGGTCCTGCCACGTGCGGCCGTCGTCTTCGCTTACCCAGATTTTGCCGTCGTCCGTTCCCGCCGCCAGAAGCCCGTACTCCAGCGGGCTCTCGTGGAGGCTCGTGAGCGTGCCGTACGGGACGTCGCCGGGCTCACCGCCAGAGGTGAGATCCTCGGAGATGGTCTGCCAGGTTTCGCCGCGGTCGAGCGAGCGGTGGACCTTGTTGGAGCCGAAGTAGAGCACGTCCGGCAGGTGCCGCGAGAGGTGGATGGGGGTCTGCCAGTTGAAGCGGTACGGGCGCTCACCCAGTGTGTGACTGGGCGTGATGCGGCTCGCGCGTCCGTTGCCTTCGGGGATGCGGACGTAGTTGCCGAACTGGAAGCCGGTGTAGACCGTCTGGTCACGCGGGTCCACCTGGATCTGCATGCCGTCGCCCCCGCCGAGCCGCTCGTAGGGGTAGTCGCCGTTTGCGAGCCAGCCACGCGAGGGGCGGTAGTCGCTTGGTCCGCGCCAGACGCCGTTGTCCTGCAGGCCGCCGTAGACGTTGTACGGCTGCGCGTTGTCCGTCGTGACGGTGTAGAACTGGCCGACGGCCGGGACGTTGGCGCTTTGCCAGGAGCGGGCGTCGTCGTAGGAGATGTTGACGCCGCCGTCGTTGGCGTTGAGCAGCCGGTCGGGGTTGGTCGGGTCGATCCACAGGTCGTGGTGGTCCACGTGCACGTTCGCGTCGTCGATAGCCGCCCACGTGGCGCCGCCGTCGGTGCTGCCGATCAGCGGGACGCCGATGAGGTAGAGCCGGCTGGGATCGTCCGGCGCTACGCGCACCTGTCCGAAGTAGTAGCCGTAGGAATACACGAGGTCGTCGATGTAGCCCTCGTGCGTCCGCGTCCAGGTCGCGCCCCCATCGTCCGAGCGGTACACCTCGGCGCCGACGACGGGCGTGTCGAACAGCGCGCGGTTGGCATCCTCCAAGAACTCGACCAGCGCCAGAGGCTCCAGGTTGCCCTCGCGCACGTCGCGCAAGATGGACTCGGCGGTGTAGCTGTACGGGAAGTTGTTGGCGTCCAAGAACGCGTTGAGCGCGTCTTCGCTGAGGTCGAGAAACGCCTCGCGCGACATGGAGCGCAGGGCCTCTTGCGTGACCGCGTCCATCGCCTCCTCATTCTCGTCGGCCTCCTTGGGCCGCCGGGCCTGGTTGTCGACCGTCGCCCAGAGCACGCCCCCGGCCGCTGGCGACACGGCAAGGCCGATGCGTCCGACGTCGGCGCCGGTCGGGAAGCCGGAGCCGTCGGTCGTGACGCGCGTCCAGGTCATGCCGCCGTCGTCGGAGCGGTGGATGGCGGAGCCGGGGCCGGCCTCGCGGAAGTCCCACGCGCGGCGGGAGCGCGTCCACGTAGCGGCGTAGAGGCGGTCAGGGTTCGCCGGGTCCATCACGAGGTCGATGGCGCCGGTCTCTTCGGCCTCTGGCGCGAGCGTCAGGGCCCAGGACGCGCCACCATCGCGCGTGACGTAGACGCCGCGCTCGCCGCCGTTGGAGTAGAGCGGGCCGATGCTCGCGACCCAGGCCGTGTTGGGATCGCTCGGGTGGAGCACGATGCGGCCGATGTGGTGCGAGTTCGCGAGGCCGACGTGCGCCCAGGTCGCGCCGCCATCGGTGGATTTGTAGACGCCGGTTCCGGCGTAGGAGGAGCGGCTGGAGTTGCTCTCGCCGGTCCCGGCCCAGACCGTCGGCCCGTCGCCTTCGGGATCGCGCCAGTCCACAGCGATGTCGCCCATCGTCATGCTCGCGTACTCGTCGAACAGCGGTTCGAAGCGCGTGCCTGCGGACTCCGTTTTCCACAGCCCGCCAGAGGCGTAGGCAACGTAGAACACGGTCGGATCGCCGGGCTTGCCCTCGATCGCGCTTACGCGCCCGCTCATCACCGTCGGGCCGACGCTGCGGAACGGCACGGCGCCGAGCGGCGAGCGCGCCTCCATCGCGGCGCGGGCCTCGGCGCCCGCCATCCGTGCGGCCTCTGGCGTCGGCGCGATGGGGTTCTGCGGGTACGGGGTGGCGTTGTCCTGGGCGGTGGCCGCCAGAGGCAACAGGGCGAGAAGAGCGAGGGTGAGGCGCATGAGGGGAACCGTTTGGGCGTTGGGGCGAAGGTACTCTGACCACCTCTCCCGACATGACTGCCTTCTCCGAGTCCAACGCCAAACGCGGCCTCCACCTCTTCCGCCGCCGCGCCGAACGCGAGGCGCAGGAGCCCGGAAAGCTCCAGTCTCTCGCCGAGACGGCCAGCGCAAAGGCGCAGGAGCACAGCGAGCACCTCGGGGCGCTTCGCGCCGATCTCCCCGTCCTCCTCCGCGTGGTCAAGGCCTACGCCAGAGGCGAGTACCGGGCCATCCCGTGGAAGTCCATCGTCACGCTCGTGGCGGGGCTGATCTACTTCGTCGTCCCGGTAGACCTCATCCCGGACTTTATCCCGGTCGTGGGCTACATCGACGACGCGGCCGTTATCGGCCTCGCGCTGCGATACGTGCGCAAGGATCTGGAAGCGTTCGAGGCCTGGGAGGACGAGGCGTAGCCTCTGGCGCCAGAGGCCATGCGCGTCATCGATCACGAGCCCCAGTCCTGGTTTCTGCTGGAGGCAGACGGTGAGTTCTACCTCGACGGCCGGTACTCCAACAGCTTCGTGGACTACAGCTTCCCGATGCGTCTCGATGCTGAGGAGCGCGAGGCGTACGAGCGAGACGGGCACGGCGCCGTTCAGCGTCTTTACGAGTGCGTGCAGTACACGGCGCCTGGTGTCGCCGCGTCGCGCTCACCGTACGTCGGCCGGAAGGTGGAGCCGGCGGTCTCGGAGCAGATGCACCGCGCGATCATGGCTTGGAAGAGCATGGGCTGAACGGCCAGGCGTGGGCGTGTGGGCGCCTCGCCAGAGGCCCGCTCGGATCGGGACCGTGCCTGCTCGGCACCGCACGCGCCAGAGGCCGCTGGCGCCGGATTAGATTCCGGTATCCCCATTTAGACCCGACGTATGCGTCTCTCCGCTTTCGCGGCCCTCTTGCTGGCCGCCCCCGTCGTCGCTCAGCCTGTGGCCGAGCCGACCGACTCCACCGCCATCGCGTTTATCAAGGCCGAGGCCACTGAGCGCGGCCAGGTCATGGACCACGCCACGTGGATGACCGACGTGCACGGCGCGCGCCTGACGGGCTCCGAAGCGCTCGACCGCGCCCAGGAGTGGGCCGTTGACCGCTTCCGCTCCTGGGGCGTGAGCGCCGAACTGGAGCCCTGGGGCACGTTCGGCCGCGGCTGGAAAAGCGACCGCATGGCCATGTCGGCCCGCGTGAGCGGCCCCGACGTGGCCTCGCAGTCCTTCCCGCTTACGGCCGCGCCCAAGGCGTGGAGCCCGAGCACCGGTCGCGCCTCTGGCGAGCTGGTCGTCATCGACATCGACGACGACACGCTGGACCCGGCGACGCTCGACGTGCGCGGCAAGGTCGTCCTCATGGGCTCGCTCTCCGACGTCGCCAGAGGCCTGGAGCCGCTGGCGCAGCGGCGCGATGAGCACGAGCTCCTGGAGCTCGCCAACGCGGGCCTCGCGATGACGCGCGGGGCGCAGCGCCGCTACTCCCCCGAGGTGCTCGCGCGGTACCGTGCTCGGGCGGCCCGCACGCAGGCCGTGCTGACCGGCGAGCCTCTGGCGATCCTCACGCCCTCGGGCACGGGAGGCTCCGGCGCCGTTCGCGCCATGCAGGCCGCCGTCCCGGAAGGGCAGGCCACCGGCGCCGGAGGCCGCGCCGCGCCGTGGACGGCCGGCGTCGAGACTGTTGCGCAGTTCGCCGTTCTGGACGAGCACGCCAACCGCCTGATCCGCCTCGCTGAGGCCGGACAGTCGGTGACCATCGACCTGGACTACGCGGCGACGTTTACCGACGAGGAAGTCGTGGAGGACAACGTCATCGCGGAGATCCCCGGCACGGACCTCGCGGACGAGATCGTGATCGTCGGCGGACACTTCGACTCGTGGCACAGCGGCTCGGGCGCGACGGACAACGCGGCCGGCTCTGCTGTCACGATGGAGGCCGCCCGCATCCTCAAGGCGTTCTACGACGCCAGAGGCGAGGGCCCCCGCCGCACCATCCGCTTCGCGCTGTGGACCGGCGAGGAGCAGGGACTGTGGGGCTCGCGCGGCTACGTCAGCGAGCACTTCGCGCCGACGCCCGGCTACGGTGAGCCGCCGACGGACGTCCTGCCCGGCCACGCCAACGTCTCGGCGTACTACAACATGGACAACGGCTCCGGGCGCTTCCGCGGCGTCTACATGCAGTCCAACGAGGCCGTGCGGCCCATCTTCCGCGCGTGGCTCGACGCCTTCGATGACTCGACGGCCCAAACGCTGACCATCAGCAACACCGGCGGCACGGACCACCTCTCGTTCGACAACGTGGGCATCCCCGGCTTCCAGTTCCTCCAGGATCCTCTGGCGTACTTCGCCAAGACGTGGCACACGCACATGGACGTGTACGACCACCTGGACCCGGACGATATGGAGCAGGCTGCGGCCATGATGGCAACGTTTGCGCACCACACTGCCGAGCGCGCCGAGAAGCTCCCTCGCAAGGCGATGCCGGACCTGGCCGGCAACTAAGCACGCTCACGCCAACCCGCCTGACACCAGCGTCAGGCTTCCCGCGCCAGAGGCCCCGTTGCCTCTGGCGCGGTTTATTTGCGTACGCACTGTGGCTCCGTAGACGCGTGCTTCGGCGCCAGAGGCACGAGACGGGCAAACGCCCCGTTGGTGTGACCAGACGCCGCACTCAAGCGGCTGACCTGTCTCACCTTCCGGGCACGCGTATGTCGTCTCGCCTACACCTCCTCGCTTTCGTCCTGCCCTTGCTGCTCGTCGCGGCGCACACGCCGCCAGAGGACGCAGGCCGCCAGGCCTCTGGCGCGATCGCGGGCGTCATCACGCTCGCGGACACCGGCGAGCCCGTCCCCGGCGCGTCGATCGCTCTGGTCGGCACGCCGCGCGGCGCGGCGTCCAACATCGACGGTGAGTTCACGATTGCCGACGTGCCTGCGGGCGACCACGAGGTGCGCGTGGCATACGTCGGCATGGTGGCTCAAACGCTCACCGTGACGGTGCGTGAGGGCGAAACCACCCCGCTGAACGTGGCGCTGGTAGTGGACGAAACGATCGAAGAAGTCGTCGTCGGGGCCGAGCGCGCCGTGATCTCGCGCGATGCGACCGGCGGCGCGCGCACGGTCAGCGGCAAAGCCTCTGGCCTCTCGTCGCCCACGAGCCCCCGGATGGCACCGGCCCGCAGCCGCGCAGCAGACCTGGCCACGCCCGGCATGATCCGCGACATGGAGCCCC
>NZ_MQWB01000001.1:1892621-2004744 GCF_002257665.1 Rubricoccus marinus
GCGTCCCGCTCCCGGCCTCCTCACCGCCGGCGACGTGGACGACCACCTCAACTACGAGTACTTCCTCGGCTGGCTCGGCCGCTCGCTCGTCTCCGAGCAGCGCCAGAGGCTGATCGGCGACCTCGACCTAGCGGACCGTGTGACGGTTCGCATCGTGGACCGCGTGGGCGCGCCGGTCGCGAACGCGCAGGTGCGCGTCGAGGCCTCTGGCGGACGCCGCGCCGGCGGGCTGGTGACGCAGGCAGGGACCGACGGACGGCTCGAACTCTTCCCGACCTACGACTTCGGCCAGGGCGTGCGGGACCTGGAGCTGTCCGTGACGCTCGCGGGGCAACGCGGCGCGACCGAGGAGCGCATCCGGCTCAACCGCCTGGGCGCCGACCGGGAGGTCACGATCCGCCTCGCGGGCGACGCTCCCGGCCGCACGCGCCAGATGGACATCGCGTTCACGATCGACGTGACCGGCAGCATGGGCGACGAGTTGAACTACCTCACCGAGGAGTTCCAGTCCATCGTGGAGCGCCTCAAGAGCCGCTACGATGGCGTCGACCTCCGCTTCGGCCTCGTCGCCTACCGCGACCAGGGCGACGAGTTCGTGGTCCGCGACTACCCGTTCACCAGCGACATCCAGCGGATGCAGGGTCAGCTCAGCGACCTCCGCGCCTCTGGCGGCGGCGACTACCCGGAGGCGATGGACGAGGCCTTCCGGGCCGCCCTCGATCTCGACTGGCGTCCGGGCGCCACGCGCCTCCTCTTCCTCGTCGCCGACGCGCCGCCGCACGATGGCAACATCGACGACATGATGGCGCACGTGCGTCGCGCGAGGGCCTCTGGCGTGCGCGTGTACCCGCTCGCCGCCAGCGGCGTGGCTGAGACCGCCGAAGTGGTGATGCGCACCGCCGCCGCGCTCACGCAGGGCCGCCACCTATTCCTGACCGACGACTCCGGCATCGGCCGTAGCCACCAGGAGCCCAAAGTGGAGTGCTTTGTCGTGACCAAGCTCAACGACTTGCTCGTGCGCGTGATCGCCAGCGAGATCGAAGGCCGGCGGGTGGAGCCCTCGCGCCGCGAGGTCATCCGCGAGGTCGGCGACTACGACGCGGGCGTGTGCGAGAGCCAGCCCTTCGCTCAGCAGGGCCCCCAGATCTCGCCGCGCGGGCGGGACGAGTTGGGCGGCTACCTCACACCGAGCGAGTAAGCGTCCCAGGCCTCTGGCGTGGCGCTGCTACTCGGCTCCTCCCGCCAGAGGCCTCTCGCGACGAAAAGAGCCCGCTCCGACGTACCGGAGCGGGCTCTCTGTTTGAGCGGGCGCGAGCGCCTACAGCTTGTAGAAGCGCTCCTCCACGATCTGGCCGTCCTTCCACGTCTGGACAGCGACCTGGTCGTACTTCTGCACGCCGTAGTCGTTGTGCGTGAAGTCGAAGTGCCACTCGACGAGCGCCTTGCCCTTGTCCTCGTCGATCGCGACGGCCTTGACCTCGGCACCGCGGAACTCGGAGAGGCCGTTGACGAAGGCCTCCTCGTACGTGCGGTTGATGTCCTTGCCCTCGCGCGGCGGCTGACCGGCGTCGATCATCACGACGTTCTCGGCGTAGTAGTCCTCGAACGCGCCGAGGATGTCGCCGTTGAGGATGCGGTTGTTGAGGTCTTCGACCTTCTCTTTGAGATCTGACATGGGGTGGGGTTGTGAGGTGTGGCCTCAATACCTGTTACAACAACCTATGTTTCAACAGAGGTCACCTTTTCCTGCCGCCGCTGCCCGAACGGGCACAACTCCAGGACCACGCACCGCTCGCACTCCGGCGTCCGCCAGTGGCAGACGCGCTGCCCGTGGAGCATCAGCACTTCGTGGTGGTCGTACACCTCGCGCGCGCCCCACTCCTCTGGGAGCATCGCTTCCAGCGCCTCGTGCGACGGGCCAACCGGCATCTTCTCGGGAATCCACCCCAGTCGTTGCGCCACGCGGTGGTGATGGCTATCCACGGGCAGCGCCGGCATCCGCAAGCGGCTGAACAGCAAGACCGCCGCGCTCGTCTTTGGCCCGACGCCCGGGATCGTCTCCAGCCACGCGCGCGCCTCCCGCACGCCGAGGTCCGCGAGCCAGTCCAGCGAGAGGCCTCTGGCGCCAGGGGCCTCCGCCGTGAACAGGTCCGGAGCCGGCCGCCGGTCGCCGATGGCTTTCAGCACGGCCTGAAGCCTCGGCGCCTTTTGCTCGGGCCACGTGCACGGCGCGATGGCCGCCTCCACCTCTGGCGTCGGCGCATCGCGCACGGCTTCCCACGAGGGGAAGCGATCGCGGAGCGCGCGGTAGGCGCGGGCGCTGTCCGCGTTCTTGGTCCGATGCGAGAGCAGCGCGGAGACGAGTTCGCTCAGCGGGTCCTTGCTGGAGAACCAGTCGATGGGGCAGCCGTGCTCTTGGCACAGCGCGTCGTGGACGGCGAGGAATCGCTCGCGGGAAACGGTCATGCGCGTCCGACCTCGCGCGCCGGGACCGGGTCCACGCGCCTAGCTTTTCGGGGTCTCCCCCACCGCTCGCCTGCGCCCTCTGCGATGACCGTCCGCTCCGTCCCCGCGTCCGCCGTCCGCCCCCTCCGCGCCGAAGTCCTGCGCCCCGGCCGCACGCCGGAATCCCTCGTCTACCCCGGCGACGACGCGCCTCTGGCGTTCCACGCCGGCGGTTTTATCGGCGACGAGATCCACGGCATCGCGACGGTTTACCCGGAGCCGCCGCCAGAGGCCCATCGCGGAGACATCTCCGAGGAGGCGTACGGCACGTCCGCCACGTTCCGCCTGCGCGGCATGGCGACAAGCGACATCGCCCGGAGCACAGGACTCGGACGCGAGGTGCTCCTCGCGTGCTTTGAGCACATCCGGGCCTCTGGCGGGCGCTTTCTGTGGTGCAACGCGCGGATCGGAGCGCTCGGGTTTTATGAGCGGATGGGCTGGACCGCCGTCGGCGAGGAGTTTGACATGCCGGGCATTGGCGGGCACTACGTGATGTGGATTGACCTGGGCTGAGCGCGCCACGCCAGAGGCCCTCTCGGAAGCGCTTCGTTCTCCGTAGGTTCACAACCTCCCTTTGGTCTTCCCCTCGCGATGAAAATCCCTTCCCTCGTCCTCCGGCAGCTTTACACCAACGGCAGCCTCACGCCCACGGCCTCTGGCGCCCAGTTTTCGCTCAAGAACCGCCTGACCGACGCCAAACTGACCGGGCTCAAGCGCGTCACGATCGGCGGGCAGGAAGTCTCGGCCGACCGGCTCACGCTTAGCGTGGAAGGCGGGGAGCGGTTCGACGCGAGCGACATCTCCTCGACCAACCCCGTCCAGTTCCCCCTCCGCCAGGTGGTCCACGTGATGGCGCCGGGCGTGACCGTGGACGAGGGCGTCCACGAGATCAAGCTGGAGTTCGAGATCGAGGGGATGGGCCCGCTCAAGTTCAAAGTCAAGGACTCCATCCAGGCAGAGCGCCCAGCGCTGGACGAGAAAAAGGTGCCGCGCATCGCCGAGGACGACTACGGCGAGGAGGCGATCAAGACGCGCCAGCGGTTTATCGAGGAGCACGCCGGGACCACGCTGGAGCACATCCCGAGCTACTCGTTCGATCCGCAAGGCCTGCAAGGCAACATCGAGGCATTTACGGGCGTGGCGCAGATCCCGCTCGGCATCGCGGGGCCGCTCCGGGTCAACGGCGAGTACGCGCAGGGCGAATTTTACATCCCGATGGCGACGACCGAGGGCACGCTCGTGGCGAGCTACAACCGGGGCATGAAGGTGCTCAACCTCTCGGGCGGGGTCACCTGCACGGTCTCGGACGACTCCATGCAGCGCGCGCCGGTCTTCATCTTCGAGAACGCCAGAGGCGCCCGCGACTTCCGCACGTGGCTGGACGAGAACTTCGACGAGATCGCCGCTCAGGCGGAATCGACGACGAGCGTTGGCAAGCTGCAGTACATCGACACGTACCTCTCCAACCACTTCGCGTTCTGCCGCTTCAACTTCCACACGGGGGACGCGGCCGGGCAGAACATGGTGGGCCGGGCCACCTTCGCGGCGTGCTCGTGGATCTTGGAAAACGCGCCCGGCATCCGGCGCTTCTACCTGGAGTCCAACTTCGCGACGGACAAGAAGGCCTCGATGGTCAACATCATGCGGACGCGCGGCAAGCGCGTCACCGCGGAGTGCAAGATCTCGGGCGACGTGCTGCGCCAGCACATGCGCGTGGAGCCCAAGGGGCTGGCCTACCACTGGGGCGTGGCCGCCGGCATCGGCTCGGTGCTCTCGGGCGCGAACAACAACGGCCTCCACAGCCCCAACGGGATCACGGCCATGTTTATCGCCACAGGCCAGGACGTCGCAAACGTCTCGGAGTCCTCCGCCGCGATCCTCTACGCCGAGCACACCGACGACGACGATCTGTTCATGTCCATCACGATCCCGAGCCTGATCGTCGCGACGTACGGCGGCGGGACGGGGCTGGCGACGCAGCGCGAGAGCCTGGAGATGATGGGCTGCTACGGCAAGGACAAGGTGCGCAAGCTGGCCGAGATCATCGCGGGCGTCGTCCTCGCGGGCGAGATCAGCCTCGCGAGCGCGATCTCGTCCAACGACTGGGTTTCGTCCCACGAGAAGTACGGCCGCAACCGGTAAGGGCGATTCGGAATCGAGGGATGCAGTCCTGACCTCTGGCGTTCAGAGCGGCCTCTGGCGCCAGAGGCGCGCCCTGGCCTCCCGTAGGGACACACCGCCGGTGTGTCCACCGGCCGGACCGCTGTGGCGTTCGCGACTGCTGCGCTGCCCTAAAGGCGACTCGGTAGGCTGTGTTGCTCAATACGTCGGATCGGTTACGCCGGAGGCTCGCGTTCCGGGCCGATCCCCCCCATTCGCCAGAGGCCCCGGGAGCCTCCCCCCGCCCCGATGGTAGACTGACGCATGGCCGACCGCCCTGACCTCGACTCGCCAGAGGAGACCGTCCCGTTCTCGGAGACGGTCCCCGACGCGCACCGCCCCTACGTCACGCCCGCCTCTGGCGACGGCGCCGAGGGCTCGGGGCCAGACGACGTGCCGCCCGCAGGCGCCGAGCCGACCGAGAACGCCGAGGGCGAGACGCTGAGCGAAGAGATTGAGCACGCCGAGACGCCAGCGGCCTCTGGCGGGAGCGCGGCGGTCCGCGCCGAAGCCGCGCCGGGACCGGTCTCGGTGATCTCCTCCCGCGTGCGGCAGACCAAGACGACGCCCGCCGAAAGCGAGCGGGTCATCGTCCGTGAGTTGCGCAAGCTCGCGCGGCGCCAGAAGCCCGAGGTGGAGGTCGATGCGGGCACCCTCGCGGCGCAAGAGGCCGGCTTCGAAGTGATGGAGCTCGGCCCACCGCCGACGCTCGTGCGGCGCTACTTCACCATCCTGCGGCACTCCATCGGGCTCGTGTACGGCAGCGCGGTGGCCGTCGCGCGAGACCGGGAGCAGTTCGCGTGGGTAAAGGGGTTCCCCCTCTTTCTGATCCGCATCGCGGCGTTTTTCGTGCGGCCGTTTACCTCGCGAGAGCTCCGCCGGTTGCCGCTGGAAACGCAGCTCCGCCGCCGATTGGAGCTTCTCGGGCCGACCTACATCAAGCTGGGGCAGGTGCTGGCCCTCCGCGAGGACATCCTGCCGGCGTTTATCACCGAGGAGCTGAAAAACCTGCTGGACCGTCTCCCGGTCATGCCGTTCCCGGAGTACCAGGACCGCGTCGCCAGAGGCCTCGGGCGGCCCATCGACGAGATGTTCGAGTGGATCGACCCGACGCCGATCGGCAGCGCGAGCATCGGTCAGATCCATCGCGCGCGCACGCTGGGCACGCCAGAGGCGCCGGGGGAGAACGTGATCCTCAAGGTGGTCAAGCCGCACATCTACGTGATCCTGAAGCGGGACGCGCGGCTGCTTGGTTTCGCGGGGCGCTTCCTGCAGATCTTTTTCTCGCGCTACCAGCCCAAGCGCATCCTGGACGAGTTCGCGGAATACACCCTCCGCGAGGTGGACCTGCGGCGCGAGGCGGACAACGCGGAGCAGCTTGCGCTCAACTTCGCGGACATGCCGCAGATCCGCTTCCCGCGCATCTACCGCGACCTCTCCTCGCGGCTCGTGATGACGATGGAGCTGTTCGACGGCATCCGGCCGGACATGCCCGCGGCTACGACGCTGCCTCTGGCGGTGCGAGAGGAGATCGTGGACCTGGGCGCCAGGAGCATTATCCGGATGCTGTACCAGGACGGCTTTTTCCACGCCGACCTGCACCCGGGCAACCTCTTCTTGCTGGACACCGCGCCGGACCCGGCCACGGGCAAGACCGAGCCCAAGATCGGATTCATCGACCTTGGTATGGTGGGGTACTTCGACGGCGAGCTCAGGCGGACGCTGATGTACTACTACTTCTCCCTCGTGACGGGCGACGCGGAGAACGCGGCGCGGTACCTCACGAGCGTGGCCGAGGCCGGGCCGAAAAGCGACACGGCGGGGTTCCAGCGCGCCGTGGCCGAGATCTGCCGCCGCTTCTACCGCGCGAGCAAGTACGGAGACTTCTCCATCGCGCAGCTCATCATGGAGAGCGTGAGCCTGGGCGGCACGTACCGGATGTACTTCCCCATCGAGCTCGTGCTGATGACCAAGGCGCTCGTGACGTTCGAGGGCGTGGGCAACGCGCTGATTCCGGGCATCGACGTGGCGGACGTGAGCCAGAAGCACGTCTCGCGCCTGTTCCGACGCCAGTTCAACCCGGCGACGCTGCTCAAGGAAAGCTTCCGCAATGCGCCGGAGCTTGTCGACCTCCTGATCAAGAGCCCGAGCCTGGCGGCCGAGGGTCTGCGCTTCCTGGAGACCAAGATCCGGCAGCCCGGCGGCTCGCCTCTGGCGGGGCTGCGCTCGGCGCTCCTCGCGGGCGCGCTCTTCGTCTCCGGCACGCTCGCGGCCACGCTGGACCTGTTGGACGCGACGGTCTCGATCTGGTGGCTGTGGGTGCCCGCCTACGCCCTCGCGGCGATGCTGGCGATGAAGCGCTCCTGAGCCTCTGGCGCCAGAGGCCAAGACGCCTGAGGCGCGCGTGGGCGCTCAGGCCAGGGCGTCCAGCGGGCTACGGATGCCGCGGCCGTTGAGGTCGGCGACGTGGAGGTAGATCTGCGTCGTCTTGATCTTCGCGTGGCCCAGGAGATCCTGAACGGTTCGGATATCGGTCCCGGATTCGAGTAGGTGCGTCGCGAACGAGTGCCGAAGCGTGTGGCACGTCGTGCGCTTTTCGAGGCCGGCCTCGCGGGCCGCACGGCGCACGGCCTTTTGCACGACGGAGGGCGAGAGATGGTGGCGATGCGTGCGGCCGGTCTCTGGATCGCGTGAGAGTTGCCGGGAGGGAAAGAGAAACTGCCATCCGATCTCCCAGGCGGCGCGGCTGTACTTGGCGCCTAGGGCGTGTGGGAGGCGGGCTTCGCCGTAGCCTCTGGCGAGATCGCGCGCGTGGAGGCGTCGGACGCGGTCGCGCTGGAACGCGAGCGCCTCGGTAAGAGAAAGGGGCACGATGCTCACGCGGTCCTTTCGCCCTTTGCCTTGCTGCACGGTGAGCTGATTCCGCTCCAGGTCCAGATCCTTCACCCGAAGCCGGAGGGCACCTCGGAGGCGTAGCCCCGCTCCGTACAGGAGGGAAGCGACGGTCTTGGGCGTTCCCTCCATGCGATGCAGCAGGGCAGAGATGTCCGTCTTGCTCAGCACGGTCGGGATGCGCGGGGGCTTTGTCGCGCGGACGATGCCGTTGACGGCGTCGAGCGGGCGGCCCAGCACGGCATCGTACAGGAACAGGAGCGCCGACAGCGCCAGGACCTGTGTGCTGGCCGCGATGTTGCGCTCCACGGCGAGGTGCGTGAGAAATGCCTGCACCTCGGGCTCTGACATCTCACGCGGGTGGTGCGTGCCGTGATAGCGGATGTAGCGCTTGATCCAGTACCAATAGGTGGTGAGCGTGGCAGCACTCAGGTGCCGCACGAGTGCGGCTGTGCGGACCCGCTCTTGAAGCTTCGGGGACGTCTGCGCTGGGTTCATAGGGACGCCAGAGGCCAAACTTGCCCGTGTAGACACGCTTTTGCATCGTTCGTAACATGGACGCTTTACGGATGTTCTGACGCATGAAGTGCGGAAACCGTCGCTTCATACCGCCCAGCTTCCGCTTTTTGTCCCGATTCCGGACTTCATCCGGCACTCAGTGCCGCTGAAGTACTAGTTAGCTGGCACTCCCACCCTGCAATCTGTGAACTGGGCTACTGAACTCGCTAGTCTCCACGTGCCGGGGGATGGCACCTCACGGGTCTTCGGAATCGTCTTGTATACGAGGGAGCACGCTAACATCAAGCGGCTGCTCGACGACGAGGACTACTGGGCTTCGCTTGACGAAGTGTCCGGTCCACTCTGGCACGTTCTAGCCGTAAGGGCTCAGCCTGGCCGATATACGTTTCCGAGATCGCGGCCTGGGCAGATCAGCATGATGGTCCAGGTATGGAGAGAACCCAATGCGAACAAGCAATTGCTCAGTGATTTCGGCCTCCGCTCCACTGAACAGCTTCCGTGCTTGGCTGTCTTCACACGCTTAGAATCGGGAGACTTAGCCACGACATCCATCCGGCTCAGCGACGCAAGCATCGAGGCGGCTTACAAATCGCTGAAAGATGCAATAGCCGTCGTCTCAGGCGCCCTAAGCAAGGTTCATGATGAGTATGTCCTAGAAGAAGGGGCGTATCGAGCGGTTGAAGCAGCTGTGTTGAATCACAACCAATGGCGTAAGCTCAGCGCGGCTGGGAGACTGATAGAGCGTTTCTTAAATGCCTCCTAAACCCGTGCCAGCTAACCCGCCGCTGCAAGCCGACGAAGGGCGTCAGCGCTCTCGGCTCGCCCGAACGTCGGCGCTACTTTTGCCTCGTTCGATCATCCTGCCCTCAGCCCTTCGCGGTTGAGCGGCCATCTGTTCTACGGCCCTCGTGCTCAAGCGATCCGCCTTCCTCATCGTCGTCTTGCTGGCGGCAGGATGCGACTCCTCCAACCTCCTCGCTGCGAGTGGAGACAATGGGCACGTCACCGGGGACGTGACGAGGTGGGCGGGTGAGTCTCGCGTTGGCGCTCCAGTCCCAAACGTGACCGTTCAACTCCGCCCTCGCTACCGAGGTGGCCTGCTCCAGCGCTTCCGTTGGCAAGCCGGTAGCCCGGTCGCCGAGACTACCACGGACTCACTCGGGCGGTTCGAGGTGCGTGCTCGTCCGGGGACCTACTTCGTCGCTGCGCTGATGCCGCCCGAGAGGTATCTGATGCAGGGGTGCCCCACGGTAACGCGCGTCTTCAGCGGACGGTTTGAGACGGACGCCAAACTGGTGGACCTCGCGGCCGTCCGAGTCAGTCGAGGCCGAACGGCGGAGCAACAACTCAAGGTGGCGGTTGTCTGCCCTCATTAGACACCGGGCCGTAGAACCCGGCGCTGCAGTCCGACAGCACGCCGTGCCGCGTTCGGCCTCTGGCGCCAGAGGCGTATTCTGGGGCTCGTCTGATCTGCTCGGCGCGTGCTGCGTCTGAGCGCCCATCCGTTATGCAGCCTAACACTTCCTCGTGATCCCAGACTTTGAGAGCAAGATCGAAGCGCTCTGTTACCACGAGGCTGGTCACTTCGTGCTCTGTTTGCTTTTCGGCTTTAATGTTAAGCGTGTGGTGCTCAGCGCTGAGATGACAGGGGTTGAGCACGACTACTCGCTGCCAAATTCAGACGATTCGTCTGTCGGCGACTACATCACCATGTCTATTGGCGGCGGTATCGCGGAGGAGATATTCACCGGCGACGAGTCGCTCGCTATGGATGAGGACCGACGCCAGGTGCTCTACGTCGCGAGGCATCTCCGACCTCACCTAGTGGCGACGATTGAAGATTGGAGAGCGAGCCTGTTAACCTGGAAGGATGAGGCGCGGCGCGAGCTGAGCAAGACGCAGGTTTGGGCGGCGGTTGAGTACGTCGCTCAGCAGCTTGGGGAAATTGAGCCACCATCGGAAATTGTTGGGAGTGACCTCTCAGGGTTGGTTGAATCCACAAACTAAATACTTCGGGCTGCATAACCCGCCGCTGCAAGCCGACGAAGGGCATCAGCGTTCTCGGCTCGCCCGAACGTCGGCGCTACTTTTGCCTCGTTCGATCATCCTGCCCTCAGCCCTCAGCCCTTCGCGGTTGAGCGGCCCCCTGTTACACGGCCTTGGAGCTACTCGCCTTCGTCCCCGCTGCCTTCATCCTGTTCTGCTTCGTGTTTGCGGAGTTGACCGAGAAGGTTACGATTCGGAAGCGTCTCTTCATCCTCGCGGTTCTGATAGCGGCTTCTGGCGCCGCAGCTTCGGTTTTACTCAGCACAGCGGTCCCGCTTCTCGCGTCGTTGGCACCTCTCGCCTTCCTCCTCTGGCAACGCGTACTGTCGTCGGTGTTCGCATCATGGAAGGGTGCACCGCTCGTCATCACGGGAGCTGGTACGAGAATCTGGACGTGGTACGATGTGGCTTATACCATCCTCCTCGCTATCAGCAGTGGCGGCCTCGGCGCACTCTCACTCGTTGCGCTTAGCAGTCTTAACTCAGCCCCCGCGCCAGTGGCCGTGTAACCCGGCGCTGCAGCCGACAGCCCGCCGTGCCGCGTTCGGCCTCTGGCGCCAGAGGCCACAAAAAACGCCCCCCGGCTAGAGCCGAGGGGCGCGAGTCTCACGTGAGACCTGTCGATTTAGTCGACGATCGGGTCCTCTTCGAGGATCGTGTCGTCAGCCTCGCCGGGCTCCATTTCGCCGGGCTCATCGATGATCTCACCGTCGCCGATGACATCCTCTTGGTCGCCGATGGGGGCGCCCTCCTCGTAGGCCTCTTCTTCGGCCTCGGTCACGGGGGGGGTGGCGGTCTCCTCACATGCGGTGAGGGGGAGGGTCATGCCGAGCGCGAACAGCGCGATGAAAAACTTCTTCATGGGAAGAGGGGGTGTGGGTGAAGGCACGAAACTACGCACGCGCTCACTTCGTGCCGCTCCCCAGCAATCTTGACAATTCTGAGAGGGCGATAAGCGCCTCAATCGGCGTCATCCGGTCGGGATCCAGCCGCGCCACCTCCGCTTTCAGGGATTCCCCGACGGGGTCCGAGGCCGGCTCCACGCGCACCGAGGGCGCCGGGACGCCAGAGGCCTGGACGCCGGAGACGACCGGCATCGCGAGCGCGCCGTCGCCGCCAGAGGCCTCTGGCGCGGTGTGGCCGCTGACGCCGACCTCGGCCGCGACGTCGTGCGCCTGCAGGTGACGGAGCACGTCCTTGGCCCGGCTGACGACCTCGGGCGGGAGTCCGGCCATGCGCGCGACCTCGATGCCGAACGAGTGGTCGGCACCGCCAGCGACGAGCGTGCGGAGAAAGACGACGCGGCCCTCGTGCTCCTGCACGCGAACCGAAAAGCTCTTGACGCGCTCCAGCCGGTCTGCGAGCGCGTTGAGCTCGTGGTAGTGCGTCGCGAAAAGCGTGCGCGCCTGCACGTCTGGCGCTTCGTGGAGGTGCTCCACGATGCTCCACGCGATGCTGAGCCCGTCGAAGGTGCTGGTCCCCCGCCCCACTTCGTCCAGCAGGACGAGCGAGCGCGGCGTGGCGTTGTTGAGGATGTTCGCCGTCTCGTTCATCTCCACGAGGAACGTGCTCTCCCCCGCAGCGAGGTTGTCGCTGGCGCCCACGCGTGTGAACAGCGCGTCCACGACGCCCACGCGCGCGCGAGAGGCCGGTACGAACGCACCCACCTGCGCCAGGAGCACGATCAGGCCGGTCTGCCGCAGGACCACGCTCTTGCCCGCCATGTTCGGCCCGGTGATGACCAGGACCTGGCCGTACGCGTCCGCCAGAGGCGCCTCCTCCCCCACCGGCGACGCGAGCCGAACGGAGTTGGGGATGAATGATTCACCCGCGGGAAGCGACGCTTCAACGACCGGGTGACGCCCGTTCTCGATCTCCAGAACGGCGCTGCCGTCCACCTCGGGGCGGACGTATCCGTTGCGCTCGGCGCTCTCGGCGAAGCTCGCGAACACGTCCAGCGTGGCCAGGGCGCGCGCGTTGGCCTGCAGCGGTTCTACCTCTTCGGCCACGCGCATCCGGAGTTCTGCGAACAGCGTGGTCTCCAGTTCCGAACTGCGCTCCTGCGCGGTCAGGATCTTCTCCTCGTACGTCTTGAGCTCGTCTGTGATGTAGCGCTCGGCGTTGACGAGCGTCTGCTTGCGGATCCAGGCCTCTGGCGCCTTGCCCTTGTGCGCGTTCGAGACCTCGAGGTAGTAGCCGAAGACGCGGTTGTAGCCCACCTTGAGGCTCGTGATCCCGGTCGCCTTCGCCTCTCGCGCCTGCAACTCCGCGAGATAGGTTTTGCCGCCCGAAGCGATCTCGCGCAACTCGTCCAGCTCGGCGTTGAAGCCGGGGCGCACGTAGCCGCCGCTGTCCATCTTGGCCGGGGGCTCGTCCACGAGCGTTGCCGCGATGCGGTCTCGGATGTCGGCGCAGAGGTGGAGCTTGCCGCGGATGGCCGCCAGAGGCTCGGCGCCCTCCTGTTCGAGAAGGGCTTTGATCTCGGGGATCTGCGCGAGCGTGAGCCGGAGCGCGACGAGATCGCGCGGCGTCGCGCGGCCGGTGCAGACCTTGCCCGCGAGGCGCTCCAAATCGCCCACGTGGCGCAGCGCCTCGCGGACCTTCCGGCGCAGCGACGGCTCTACGAACAGCGCCTCCACGGCGTCCAGCCTCTGGCGGATGCGGTCCACGTCGCACAGCGGGCGGACGAGCCACTGGCGCAAGAGGCGCCCGCCCATGGGCGTGTGCGTGGCGTCGAGCACGCCGACAAGGGAGCCATCTCGCCGGCCGTCGGCCATGCTGGCGGTGAGTTCCAAGTTGCGCTTGGTAGCGGAATCCAGCGCGAGGTGGTCTTCGGCGCGGTAGCGGCGGATGCGGTTAACGTGCGGAAGACGGCCCTTCTGCGTCTCCCCGAGGTAGTACAGGACCGCGCCCGCGGCGACCGTCCCCAGGTCGAGGTCGTCCACGCCGAAGCCTTTGAGGCTGTGCGTCTTGAAGTGCCGCAGCAACGTCTCGGTCGCGAAGTCGACGCCGAACACCCAGTCCTCTTGCGGCGTGAGCGCGGCGCCGAGGCTCGTCGCCAGCGGCTGCGCCAGAGGCCTCTGGCGCTTGTCCGCGAGAAGTTCGGCGGGCGCGATGGTCCCGAGAACGTGCGGTACGCGCTCGGCGCTCGTCTCGGCGACGTAGAACTCGCCCGTCGTGGCATCGGCAAAGGCGACGCCGGCGCGGCCTTTGTCGCGGCCCTCGCCCCAGTGCACGGCCGCGACGTACGTGGAGTGCTTGGGCGTGAGGAGCGTATCGCGGAAGCTCACGCCCGGCGTGACGACTTCGACCACGCCGCGCTTGACGATCTTGCGCGCCATCTTCGGGTCCTCCAACTGCTCGCAGACGGCGACGCGGTGCCCGGCCTGCACCAGTTTGGGCAGGTGCTGATCAATGGCGTGGTGCGGGAACCCCGCCAAAGGCGTGTCCTCGCTCGCGCCGTTGCCGCGCTTGGTCAGCGTGATGCCGAGGATGTCGGCGACGAGCACGGCGTCCTCCTCGAACGTCTCGTAGAAGTCGCCCATGCGGAAGAGGAGGATCGCGCCGGGGTTGCGGTCCTTGATCTTCCAATACTGCCGCATGAGCGGCGTCATGTTCTGGCGCCGGCGGTCTTTCTCGTTCAGGAAAAGGTCGTTCTGATCGCTCACGGGGGCTCGGTCGTTTTCTACAAACTAGAGCCGCCCGCTGCCAGCGATGCGGCAGCGGGCGGTGTAGATCCCGTGGCGCCAGAGGCCTCTGGCGGGATGAATCCTGAGCAGGCGCCCTGGAGCGCCAGAGGCTAGTTGGGTGCCGTCGCGATCTGGACCACGCCGCAGCTCACGCGGTCGCCCGCGTCGCCCGAGGGCTGGCTGGAAAGGTCGTCGGCCTTGAAGTGGATCATCATCGCGCGGTCCACGATGGAGTTCGGGCCGGAGAGCGAGATCAGCGGATCGGTAAACGAGCCTCTGGCGACGCCGCCAGTCACGCCGCCAACGGCGGAGGTGATGTTGCCGAGGTCGCCGACGTGGCGCTCGTCGCGGCTGCCCTCGCGCGAGCCGTGGGGCGCGTCGTATGGGTTGAAGTGGCCGCCAGCGGCGCCACCGAGCGTGCCGTCGTCCCCGCGGCCACAGGCGCCGTTCTCGTGGACGTGGAAGCCGTGCTCACCGAGCTCGAGACCGGTGAAGTCGTACTCCACGAGCAGGCCCTCGTCGGTTTCGGTGAACGTGACGGTCCCGGTCGCGCTGCTCTCACCGAGAGGATCCAGCCGCGCCGTCGCGTAGGTGACGCCCGTGTTGCTCACGTCGGTCTCGCCGACGCCTGGCGCGCTTGCGCCGTCGGGTCCGGTCGCGGAGTCGGGGCCGGCCTGGTTGGGATCGGCGTCGGTTCCGCACGCAGCGAGGGCGAGCGGAAGGGCAAAAAGGAGGAGTCTGCGCATGATGTCGGAAGGTGGGTGGCCGTCTCTACGCTTCTGTTTGGGTTGCGTTCGCGCCAGAGGCGAAGTGCTCAGGCCTCTGGCGCCGCGTCCAGCGCCGCGCGCTCTTTGCGCGTGAGCTTGGCCACGACGAGCGCGTAGGAGTGGTCGACGAGTTCGCGGATCAGCGTGTCCGGCACGTCGTCTTGGAGCAGCACCAGGTTCCAGTGCCTGCCGTTGAGGTACGGCCCGGTCGTCACGCCGCGAAAGCGCTCACGCAGGTCGCGCCCTCGCTCGGGGTCGCACTTCAACCCGATGCCGGGCGGCAAGCGCTCCAGGTTGAGGAGGCCGAACATCTTCCCGCGCACCTTGAACACGAGCGCGTCCGGCCCGAACGGGAGGCTCTCGGTGGCGCCACGCTTGGCGAGGCAGTAGTCGCGAAGGGTATCCAGATGCATGGAGAGCGTGTGCGCTCGACCAAGGTGCGCACGGGCGGCCTCTGGCGCCAGAGGCCCGCACCTGGAAGGCGCGCCAAGCGCGGACGCAGACGCCAGCGGCCGGAAACGCAACGGGCCCTCGCGGGTACACGCACTCCTCTCCCCCACACCCGTCCGATGGCTCAGCCCAGCACCGCTACCCGCTCCCTCCTCGAAGTCACCCTCGGTTTCCTGGGCGCGATCCTGATCATCCCGCTGCTGTTCAAGACGGTAAAGGGCGTGCTCAAAACCGTTTTCCGTCTGGGCGTGACCAAGCGGCTTCTGGCGGACGTGGCGTTCGCCGGCGTGACGGCGCTTCTCACGCGGACGGACGTGCTTGATACTCTCTTCGGGCGCAAGGGCGACAAGAGCGCGCTGCTCAAGACCGACGCCAAGCGCTAGGTCTACCTTGGAGCCATGCAGGCTCCTGACTCCACCCGCCGCCGCCGTCTCGGCGTCCTGACCCGCGGCTCCCTCGCCGGCGGCATCGAAGCCAAGCTCGATGCCGAGCGGCCCATCGAAAGCGTCCGCGCGGGGACGTTCTGCGTCGTCGAAGGCGCTACGCTCGACTTTTTCGCGCTCATCACCGACTTGGAGATCGACGCCGCTAACGAGGGCATTCTTCTCCACCCTCCGGGGCCGGATGATGATCTCTTGCGCCGCGTGCTCCAGTCCGCGTCCGCGACCTACGCCAAAGCGTCGCTCCGCCCGCAGCTCGTCCTCGACCGCCAGAGGCCCGACGCCGACCCGCAGACGGTTAAGACGATCCCGAGTCACTTCTCCAACGTCGGGGAGGCAACCGAGGAGGACGTGGCGCGCGTGTTCAAAAGTGAGGCGACCGATCCCAGCCGGTACTTCGAGGTCGGAGATCCCGTCGGCATGGAGGGCGTGCCCGTCTGCCTGGACCTCCAGCGGTTCGTGGAGCGCAGCAATGCCGTCTTCGGCAAGACGGGAACGGGCAAAAGCTTTCTCACGCGGCTGCTCCTGGCGGGCGCGATGAAAGCCGGCCGCGGCGTCGCGCTCGTGTTCGACATGCACGGCGAGTACGGCAGCGGCCGCCGCAACGAGGAAGGCGCCTTCGCGCCCGGTCTTGCGGACGTGTTCGGCTCCCAAGTGCAGGTGTTCACGCTGGACCCGGCCACGATGCGCCAGAGGAACCAGTCGTTCGACGCCGCCATTGAGTTGTACGCGGACCAGATCGAGCCGGCGGACATCCTCCCGCTTCAGAAAACGCTCGACCTCAACCGGACCGCCGCCGAAAGCGCCGAGTTGATGCGCAGGACGTACAAGAGCCGCTGGCTCGCCACGCTGATCGACGCCTCTGGCGAGCGGCTCAAGGAAATCGCGGACGAGATCGGCGCAAACGAGAACTCGCTTCTGGCGCTCCGACGCAAGCTCTCGCGCTTCACCCGCCACGAATTCTTCCACACCGACCGGATGGACGGGAAGGAGGACCGGATCGAGCAGATCTTCGAGGCACTGGACAAGGGAAAATCCGTCGTTCTGGACTTCGGCCGGTACCGCACGCGAGAGGTGTACTTGCTTGTAGCCAACGTTCTCGCGCGACGGCTGCGGCAGATCTACGAGGAGAAGGTCAACCGCTACGAAGCCAGCCAGAAAGCCGAGGATGAACCGCGCCAACTGCTGGTCGTCGTGGAGGAGGCGCACCACTTCCTTTCGCCAGAGGTCGCCGGTGAGACGCCGTTTGGCAAGATTGCCCGCGAGATGCGGAAGTTCTACGTCTCGCTCCTCATCGTGGACCAGCGCCCGAGCGGGATCGACGAGGAGGTGCTGAGCCAGATCGGGACCAAGTTCGTGGCGCAGCTCTCGGATGAGAAGGACATCGCCGCAGCGCTCGTGGGCACGCCGGGCGCCAGCGGCCTCCGCCAGATCCTCGCCTCGCTGGACTCCAAGCAGCAGGTGCTCCTGCTCGGCCACGCCGTCCCCATGCCCATCACGCTCCGCACGCGGACGTGGGACATGGACCTGGCGAAAACGCTCCGCGAAGGGATGCCCGGCGGCGAGGTGGTGGGCTCGGCGCACGAGATGCAGGCCAGCCTGACGGAGTTGTTCTAGCCCGACGCGCCAGAGGCCTCTGGCGGGATGTCGCGGCGTGAGAAGATCCTGTGGTTTGCCCTTGGCGCGAAGTGTGCCCGTCGCGTACTCTTGCCGTGCACATTCCGACGCTTCCATGCGCGCACTCCCCGTCCTGCTTCTGGCCGTCTTCGCCTTCGGGTGCCACGAGTACTCCGTCGAGCCGGAGCCGCTTGCCCCACTTCCTTCTGAGAACCTGGACCTGATCACGCTGAAAGGCCCACGGATCGTCTCCCCGGGCGACCTGCCGACCTACCTCGCGCAGTCCCATCCGGAAGCCGTCCGCTACCGGTTCCAGATCAACAACCCCTCGCAGCCCGTCATGGGCTCGATCGACACCAACGACGACCGCCACCTCAACGCGGAAGTCCTCGCGCAGGGCTCCGTCGAGTTGGTCGCGACGGCCTACAACGCCGCTGGCGAGCGCATCGCGCAGGGACGGCACTTGGTCGAGTCGCGCTAGAGCGCCGGGCCTCTGGCGCCAGAGGCCTGGATTCTGTGCTGAGGGCGCTGGCGGTATGGCCGCGCCCTCCAACGTCCTCATGTGGTCGCCTAGAGGGACGGCGGCCTCAGGCGTCGTCCGTGGCCTCCATCGGGATCGGGCGGTCGGGCCGCTCGCCCGTGCCGAGGTAGCGCTTGACTTCGAGGACGGCTTTTTCCTTCTGCTTGGCCTCCAGCATCACGTCGTACGGCGCCTCTGGCGCGCCGACCCGGTCCATGAGCCGCGTTAGGCGATCGACGTCGTCCATGTCGAGGTAGTCCGCGTGCGAGACGCGCGCGCCGGGTTTTTGCGACGAGAGGTGGAGCTTGGGCGGGCGCTTGCCCCACGTAGCAACGGCGCGGTCCAGCCACTCGATCAGCTCGTCCTCCGGCATGCTCTCGCCGGGAAACACGAGGTGGTGGAACAGGTCCACGACCACCCGCAACCCGGTCCGCTCGGCGAGTTGGACGACCTCGGGAAGGCTCCACGTCGTGTCGTCGTTTTCGAGGATCAGCATCGCGCGGGCGTCCTCGCTGAGCCTCTCCAGGTTGGCCTCGAAGCGCTCCAGCGCCGCCGGCCTGTCGCCGTAGGCGCCGCCGACGTGCAAGGTCATGGTGCCCTTGGGGTCCATCTGCTTCAGCACGCGCGCCTGGTGGTCCAGCTCTTCTACGCTGGAAGCGACGACCTCGGGCCGGGGCGAGTTGAGGACCGTGTACTGCCCGGGGTGGCTCGTGATGCGCATCTTGTGCGTCTTGGCGAGTCGCCGGATGCTTTTGAACTTCCACGCGAAGGCCTCTTCCCAATCGAACGGGAAAACGGGCAGCGGCCCAAACGGGATGAGATCGGACGAGATGCGGAAAAAGTGCAGGCCGCGCTCCGCGTTCCACTCAAGCGCACGCTCGATGTCTTCCAGGTTCTGCGTGATAACCGGGATGAGCGTCTCGGTGCGGACGTTGGCGAGGCGGACGGTACGGGACTTGGTGCCGAGCGTGACGTTCTGGCACGCGTAGCCGAGGTGGCGGAGGCGCATCGAAGGGCGTTGAGAGATGGGACGTGGATACGGCCTCTCCGCGCCGCGGGTCCGCGCCGCGGGTCCGCGCCGCGGGTCCGCGCCAGAGGCCTCTGGCGCATCTACTCCGCCAGGGGCTACTCCCCCTGCGGCAGCCGCTGCGGCATCTCGGCGGCGACGTAGGCGAGGATCGCCATCGCGGCGACGTTCCGCTGTACGTGGCCCGCGTCGAGCTTGTCGACGGTGTCGGCCGCGGTGTGGTGGTACCAGAAATAGCGCTCGTTGGCCGTGCGGTGGCCGACGCCCGGCACGCCCTGCCGCATCAGCGGACCGATGTCGGCCCCTCCCCCGCCGCTCACGATGCCGATGGGCTGGCTGGCCTCTTGCGCCAGGACGGGCGCGAGCAGCGCCTCGATGGGTTTGAGCGTTTCGAACACCCCGGACGAGCCCGTCACGCCAAAGCCGATGGGCTCGAAGACGCCACCGTCGCTCTCGATCGCGAGTTGGGTGTTGGCGGCGCCAGAGGCCCCGACGGAGTCGGCGTAGGTCGTCGCGCCACGTAGACCGTTTTCCTCGTTCGTCCAGAGAACGACGCGGATGGTGCGGCGCGGGCGGAGGCCGAGATCGTGCAAGAGACGAACGGCTTCCCAGGCCACGACGCAACCGCCACCGTCGTCGTGCATGCCCTGCCCGACGTCCCAGGAATCGATGTGTCCCCCGATGACGACGACTTCCTGGGGCGACTCGCGGCCGCGGATCTCGCCGATCACGTTGCGCGAGAGGCGGTCGGGTGCGGTGGTCGCGCCCATCGTGACGCGGAGGCGCGGCGCCTCGCCGCGGTCGGCCATGCGCTGGAGCATCGCCGCGGCCTCGACGGTGATGGCGGCGTGCGGGATGCGCGGCACGCCGTCTTCGTAGCTCATCGTGCCCGTATGCGGCGTGGAGAGCGAAACGGGACCGACAGAGCGGACCAGGCTCGCGACAGCGCCGACCTTCGCCGCGGCGATGGCGCCCTGCGTGCGATACGCGACCGTCCGGCCGTAGCTGGTAAACGGCACGTTGTAGACCACGATCTTGCCCTCGGCTTCGCTCGCCCGCGCCGTGAGTTCGTCGAACGAGCCCACGACCAGCACCTCGGCCTCAACGCCCGCAGCGGTTGTGCCGACGCTCCCGCCAAGCCCAAGCATCGCCAGAGGCTCAACGCGGGGGTGCGTCATCAGGACGGACTCCTGGCCGCGGATCCACGCGGGCACCATGACGGGCTGGCCGCGCACGGATTCCAGCCCGTCAGCTCGCATCTCGTCCAAGATCCAGTCGATCGCGTCTTCGAGCGACTGGCTTCCAGAGAAGCGGTGGCCGAACGTGTCGCCCATGTACGCCGCGCGGTCGTACGCGGCCGAGTCCGCTAGTGCGGCTTCGATGATGCGCGATGCGGCCTCGCGGTACGGGTCGACGTCGAGAGGCGTCTGGGCACTCGCACCAGAGGCCAGGCCAAGCAGGAGGCCGCTGGCGAGCACGAGGGCGACACAGAAAAGGCGGGGCATAGATACGGAGGGATGATCCCCGAACCTACGCCCCGCCTTGGGTCTTGCCGCCAGAGGCCTCTGGCGTTTAGCCGTTGCGCGCCGCGTTGCGGTTGGCGCGCTTCTGGTTGATCTCGTCGGCCTGGTCGGTTTCCGGGAGGTCGTCTGCGGTGGTCTCGCCGTACCAGACGGCGAGAGCGAGCGCGAGAGCGGGCGCCTCGTGCTCTCCGAGGTCCGGCGCGTCCTCATTGGTCTCAGCGGCGATGCGACCCGTACGGACATCCATCGCGACCGCGGCGGCGCTGGCCTCGCGGGCGTCCAACGGGCGCTTCACGGTCTCGGTAGAGAGCGCAGCCGACGAGCCGCTCTGCTCTACCTCGACGGCGGACGGGCCGCTGGCGTCCGAGGCGTCGAGGTCTCCGGACTCGTCGCGCTCGCCGTCGGGGGCGGCGTTGTCCAGATCGGCGCCCTGGTACAGCGCGCGGAGCGCGCCAGAGGCGGCGTCCGTGGGGGTGGGCAGCGTGACGGCGCCGGCGCGGTACAGCATCTCGAACGTGTCGACGAGCACCTGCGTGGTCGTGTCGTGCGCGTCGCGGTCGGCGCTGGAGTCCGCGCGGAGCGTGACGGCGGCGGCGCTTGGGCCGTGCGCGTGGAGGGCGTCGGCCGCCTTCTGCCCGCCCGTGGTTACGACGACCGTGTTGCCGACGTACTGCCGCTCGGACGCGAGCAGCGACTCGATCTCGTCAAACGGGGAGTCCCCAAGCGAGCGGACGGTGCGGACGGTGTAGGTCGCGCCAGAGGCGGACATGCCGGTCTCGACAAGGGCGAGGGCGTGAGGCGTGGCGCCGGTGGCGTGGACGGCGGCGATAAACTGGGCCATGAGATAGGGTTGGGTAGATGGGAGCGTGGTCAACGCACGGCGGGCGGCCCGTGGTCCGGCCGGCCGCGCAGATTTGTAGGCCTCAGCGCCTGCTCGCCTCATGTGGGATGACGCAAGAGGCCGGATCAGTTGAGCCGGGCTCCCACCGCCACGTGGGCCTCTGGCGGCGGGAGCGTGCCCGAGACGAGGTAGCCGGCGATGGTGCCGCCTTCCACGAACACGACGATCGCCTCCCGTTCGGGATCGTAGGTCTCGATCAGTTCGGCCTCCCACCCGTCAAAGTCCACGCGCGAGGCGCCGGGGATGACGTGGGCCTGGGTGGCGAACCACAAGCGCTCGGGCTCAAACGGCCGCGGGCGCCAGAAGCGTGGCTTGTCGTCGCGCCAGAGGACGACGGCGCCGGCGCCGTGCTCGCGGAAGCCGCCGTACGCCGCCGCTGCGAGTTGGTCCCAGTGGTCGGCGAGAAACGTTTGGTGCGCGGGCTCGCGCTTGGCCGCGGCGCGGCGGGGCTCAGGAGCGCTCGTGACGCGAACGAGGCCTCTGGCGGTGGCGAGCGTGGTGGATCGGGGGCTAGGCATCGGCCCGGCACGCGAGGACGCGCGTGCGCGTTCCTGAGCCGTCCACTCCCCCTATCTTCGGGCCCCTCCATTCTGCCAATCTTATGCCTCGCTACGCATCCATCGACGACGTCATCGCCTCTTACCCGGAGCGCTTCCAGCCTGAAAAGGCACAGGGCGTCAACGACACCGTCTACATGAACCTCACCGGCGACAGCGCGCGCGACGTCGTGCTCCACGTCAACGACGGGACGCTCGACATCAAGCAGGGCGAAACGCCCGAGGACGCGACGCTCACGCTGACCGCCGACGCCGACGACTGGCTCAAGATCGAGAACGGCGAGCTCAACCCCATGATGGCCATGATGTCCGGCAAGGCGAAGATGCGCGGCTCGATGCCCTTCGCGATGAAGTTCATGGGCATGTTCGGCTTCTCGGGCTAACCGACGGTCTGGGACTGGCCTTGCGAGGCCGGGCGCCAGAGGCCCCATGCGACTCGACCTCTCGGTCCCCGACGCGCTCGGCGCCGTTCTCGCGACGGCGCGCCAGACCGAGCCCGAGACCGTGCCTCTGGCGGACGCGCTCGGCCGCACGTTGGCCGAGCGCGTGCTCGCGCCAGAGGCGATCCCGCCGTTCGATACCTCCGCGATGGACGGCTACGCCGTTCGCGCCGAGGACTGCGCGCATGCGCCTCTGGCGCTCCCGGTCGCGGGGTCCAGCATGGCAGGCGCGGCGCCCTCTGGGCCGCTGGCGCCCGGAACAGCGATGCCGATCGCGACCGGCGCCCCCCTCCCCTCCGGTGCCGACGCCATCGTGCCCGTCGAGTGGACCGAGCGCGCCGATGCCTCCCAGGACGAGCGCGTCCAGATCAGCCGCGCGCCAGAGGCCGGGCGCTACATCCGCCGCGCCGGCTCGGCCCTCGCCGTCGGAGACGCCCCGCTGGCCTCTGGCGTCGCCGTTACGCCCGCCGCTATCGGCATGTTGGCCGCGATGGGCCTGGGATCTGTACGCGTCCGCCAGAGGCCCCGCGTCCGACTCGTTGTGACCGGCGACGAAGTGGCCGGTCCGGGCGCGCCTCTGGCGCCGGGACAGATCCGAGACATCAACGGACCCGCGCTGGCCGCCCAGATAGACGCCGCAGGCGCCGAGGTTTGCGAGATCGTTCAGGCGGACGACGCCAGCGGCTCCGTGGCACAGGCCGCGCGCGGCGACGCGGATCTGCTCCTCCTGACCGGCGGAGTCTCCGTAGGGCCGCGCGACCGCGTCCTGGCCGACCTCTCCGCTTCCGGCGTCGTCTGGCACTTCTGGCGCGTGCGCCAGAGGCCAGGCAAGCCATTGCTGTTCGGCACGTGGGATGGCGTGCCCGTTCTCGCGCTACCCGGCAACCCTGTTTCGGCTTCGGTCGGCTTCGAGGTGTACGGCCGCCCTTTGATCGCCGCCATGCTGGGCCGGGCCTCTGGCGCGGAGCCCATCAACGCCCGCCTCGGCGAAGACCTCGCCACCGCCAGAGGCCTCCACACGTTTGCGCGCGTCTTTGCCCGACGGGACAGCTGCGGACAGCTCGTGCTCACTTCGGCCGGGCCGCAGGGCTCGCACGTGTACCGCACGCTTCTCGGCGACGGCCTCGCGCACCTCCCGGCCGACTGGGACCTCGCGCCAGAGGGCTCCGTTGTCCCCTACTCACCGTTTGCCTGGACCCCCACGTGTTGATCCGAACCGTCCGCATGACCTTCGCGCCCGCTCACCAAGAGCGCTTCCTGACGCTTTTCGGCGGCGTGCGCGAGAAGATCCAGGCCCAGGACGGGTGCGAGCACCTCGCCCTCTGGCGCGACGCCCGCTACCCCAACGTGTTCACGACCTACAGCCTCTGGCGCGACGAGGACGCGCTCAACGCGTACCGGCACTCGGACCTGTTCAAGGCGACCTGGGCGGAGACGAAGCCGCTGTTTGCGGCCCCGCCAGAGGCCCGGAGCCAGCACGAGGTCTAGACGCCCAGCTTCTCCAGACGCGCCAGGATCTCCTCGGAGTGGGCGTCGGTCTTCGGGCGCTTGAACACGTGCAGGATGGAACCGTCGGGCGCGATCAAGAACGTGGTCCGCTTCACGCCGACGACCTTTTTGCCGTAGAAGCTCTTCTCGCCGTAGACGCCGTACGCGTCCATGATCTCGCGGTCCGTGTCCGCGACGAGCGGGAAGCCGAGGTCGTACTTCTCAGCGAAGCGCTCGTGACTCGCCTCGTCGTCTCCGGACACGCCCACCACGGCAACGCCAGAGGCCTGGAGTTGCGTGTCGTTGTCGCGGAGGTTGCAGGCCTGCTTGGTGCAGCCGGGGGTGTCGTCCTTCGGGTAGAAGTAGAGCGCGAGGGCACGGAGGCCATCTTGCTGCAGCGCACGGTCGAGCGAGAACGTGTCGCCGGTTTGCGTGGGGCCTTCGAACTGGGGCGCGCGGTCGCCCGCGGCGGGCATATCGGACATGAGAATCGGGGCGCCAGAGGCCTCTGGCGTTAGGGAGATGAGAGCGTTACACCCAGTCCGCGAAGCGGCTCAGGTGCTGATGAGCGGTGAGGTCGATCTGGAGCGGCGTCACGGAGACGTAGCCGTCCCGGATGGCCTGGAGGTCGGTATCCGTCCCCTCGTCGAGGTCTACGAACTCGCCGCCGAGCCAGTAGTACGGGCGGTCGGTCGGGTCGCGGCGCTCCTCGAAGGCCTCGTTCCAGCGCGCGCGCGCCTGGCGTGTAATGCGGGTCCCCGCGATGTCCTCTGGCGCCCCCCCGGGCACATTCACGTTGAGCAGGATGCCATCGGGCAAACCATCCGCGAGCACGCGCTCTCCGAGACGACGCGCGGCGTGGCCGGCAGCGGTAAAGTCTGTCGGCCGCCACTCCGCGTGTGAGACCGCGATGGATGGGATTCCGAGGATGCACGCCTCGGTAGCCGCGCTGACCGTACCGGAATAGATCACGTTGACGGCCGTGTTCGGCCCGTGGTTGATCCCGGACATCACCAGGTCTGGGTGCCGGGGCAGCAGCCGCTGGCACGCGATCTTGACGCAGTCCGCAGGCGTGCCCGTGACGGCGCGCGCCCAGACCGGGCCGCTGGCGCCCTCGAACGGCCACGTATGCACCCGCATGGGATCGCGGATGGTGATGGAGTGCCCCACGGCGCTCTGCTCCTCGAACGGCGCGACGACCACCAAGTCGCCCATGCCGTCAAACGCGGCGACGAGCGCATGGAGGCCTCTGGCATCGATCCCGTCGTCGTTGGCGAAGAGGATGAGCGGGCGGTCGGCGCCGTCCGGCGTCGGGATGGAGTCTAGCATGCGGTCGGGAGAGGTCGTGCGCCAAGCTGACGCCAGAGGCCTCTCGGGACCACGGAGCGCCGGGGAAGTTCTCCGGCCCCAACGCGAGACTCACCCGCCGTTCCGCGTTCTCGCCAGAAGCGGACCGCGCTGGCCTCTGGCGCGAGGAGGGGTTCTTCTTCGCCCTAGTAGCTCTCGCTTTCGTCCGGGAACGTCCCATCGCGGACGTCCTGGACGTACTGCTGAACCGCCCCGGTCACGGTTTCCGCCAGCGAGGCGTAGTGGCGGACAAACCGTGGGTTGAAGTCAACCGTGAGGCCGAGCATGTCGTGTGTGACTAGGACCTGCCCGCTCGTGCCTCCCCCGGCGCCGATGCCGATAGTAGGAATCGAGACCGATTCGGTCACCTCGGTGGCTAGGGCGGCGGGAATCTTCTCCAGCACGACGCTAAAGCACCCGACCTCTTCGAGCCGCTTGATGTCGGCGCGGAGTTGGTCGGCCTCCTCGTCCTCACGCGCGCGCACTTTGTAGGTCCCGAACTTGTAAATGCTCTGCGGGGTCAGTCCAAGGTGGCCCATGACGGGGATTCCAGACGTGACCAGCCGGTCGATGGTCTCCACCACGCGCTCGCCTCCTTCCAGCTTGATCGCGTGCGCGCCCGTCTCCTTCATCACGCGGATCGCCGAGCGCAGGGCCTCTCGCGACGAACCTTGATACGTCCCGAACGGGAGGTCCACCACCACCAGCGCGCGCTGCACGCCCCGCACCACGCACTGCGCGTGGTAGATCATGTGGTCCAGCGTGATCGGGAGTGTGGTCTCGTGGCCCGCCATCACGTTCGACGCCGAGTCCCCGACGAGGAGCACGTCGGCGCCAGAGGCGTCCAGGATGCGCGCCGAGGTGTAGTCGTACGCCGTGAGCATCGCAATGCGCGTCCCGGCCTCGCGCATCTCCAGAAGCGTTTGGGTGGTGACGGGGCGAGCGTCTTTGGCGGTGAGGGACGTCGTCTGGGTGCTCATGGCGGTCGAGAAGAGGGGCGGCAGGATACGCCGAGAGCCGCAGCGCCCAAACAAGACGCGCCCACCGACCTAAGCCGATGGGCGCGAGGGCTTCTGGCGGAGAGGCCGAGGCCTCTGGCGAGAGCTAGTTGCCGGGGGGCACCGGGGTGGACATCTCCACAGCAGCCTCGCCCTCCTCTGGGATCTCGATCCCGAGCTTCGCGAACAGCGGCATGGTCATGTCGACGACGCGGTCGCTGTCGAAGTTGGCGTAGAGGAGGACCGGCGCGTTGTTCGCGACCGGGGTCATCACGAGGTCGATGCCCATCTCCTCAGCGAGCTCCTGGATCGCGGTGTTGAGGCGGATCAGCGCGGGCTGCAGGAGGCGGACCTCCTGATCGCTGAGGTAGCGCAGGCCCTGCTCCTCTCCGTTCTGCAGCTCACCGACGAGCCGCTGGAGGTTCGCCTGCTTCTCCTCACGGGCACCCGCGGAAACGACGGGGCTATCGGCCATGGCGCGGAGCTCGTTGTTGATCGCAACGGCGGAGTCCTGCTTGGCCTGCAGCGTGGCGCCGATCTGGGCTTCGAGCTGGGCGATCTGGCCGCGCACCTGCTCGTACTCCGGCATGCGGACCACGATCAAGTCGGGGTCGAGCACGCCGACTTTCAGGTTCTGCGCCTGGGCGACGCCAGAGGCCGCGAGAAGCGCCAGGAGAAACAGGGGGAGTCGGAACGTCATCGGTATGGATTGGAATCAGTGGGGAGGCAGAACAGGCAGCGGCTAGAGCCCGCTGCGGTTCGTTCCGCCGGTGGCGGTAGAGGTCACGCCGAGTTCGTCGAGGACGCGCTCGGTGAGGTCGTGTTGTGGCTTGGCGAAGAGGAAGACCACCTCGCCTGAACGGTCGAGGACGTAGTCGTAGCCTGTCTCGCTTGCGACCGTGGCCACAGCGTCAAGCACGCGCTCTTGGATCGGCCGGAGGCGCTGCTGCTGGTCACGGACGAGTTCGCCCTGTGGGCCGAAGTAGCGACGGCGGAGCGCAACGCTTTCCTGGCGCTTGGCCTGGATCTCGCCTTGCTTGGCGCGGCGCTCCTGATCGGTGTAGAGCAGCTCGCGGCCGGCGAACTCGCTCGCGAGGGCTTCCGCCTCTCGGTCCAGCGCGTCGACCTCGCCCTGGTATTGAGTCGTCAGCCGCTCGATCTCCTGCTGGAGGCTTTGGAACTCGGGCAAGCGCGAGAGGATGAGCTCGGAGTCCACGTGCGCGATCTGCTGCTGCGCCGCCAGAGGCGTCGCGAGTAGGAGCAGTGCGAGAACCGGGAGAAAGCGTGTCATCAGAGTGGGGGTCGCTAGAGGCCGGCGCCGAGGGTGACCTGTCCGCGCCACTTCGGCAAGCCGTCGTCGCGCGTGCTGACGGGATCGAACGGGTCGATGCCGTAGCCGTAGTTGAGGTCTACAAGGCCGAGGATGGGCAGGATGACGCGGGCGCCGAAACCGGCCGAGCGGTACAGCCGCGCCGGGTCGTAGTCGCTGAAGCCGTCGTAGGAGTTCGCGGCGTCGGCGAAGACGTATGGGGCAACGGAGAGCTGTGGGGTTTGCAGCGCGACGTACTGGAGCTCGGTTTGGAAGACGTTCAGGATCCGTCCGCCCACCGGCTCTCCCTCGCTCCGGGGCCCGATGGCCGTGGTTGGGTAGCCACGGAGGTACACGAGGTCCTTGCCGAAGCCGACGAAGTTGCGGTTGGTCTCCAGCGGCGAACCACCGACGAGGTACCGCTGGAACTCCACGTCCTCACCCGTGAGTGAGCCGATGTAGCCAAACTTGGTCTTGAGCGAGAGCGACAGCTTGTTCGCCAGAGGCGCATACCAGTTGCTCTCCAGGTCGGTCTTGTGGTACTGGATAAAGCCAGGAACCGGCGGCGCGATGGTGACGGAGAGCTCGTTCCGCGAACCCGCTTGTGGGAAGAGCGGGTTGTCGAGGTTGTTGCGGCTCAGCGTCTGACGCACGGTGAGCTCCTGGCTTACGCCCTCGGGAAGGCCGTAGAGGTTGGAGCGGCCGTCGATGTCGTAGATCCGGTAGCCCAGGGTGGTGCCCGTCTGGAAGTAGTCATCGGGCCACTTCAAGCGTGTCCGCGCGAAGACCTGCGCCGTGCCCAGGAGGATCTTGTAGTCCTCTTGCGTGGGGCTGTTGGAGAAGTTCTGGAAGCCCAGCGAGAAGCCAACGGGCGTCGGGCGGCCACGGAACCACGGCTCGGTAAACGCGAGCGTGTAGTTCTGGTAGCGCGTGCCGCTCGTGACCACCTGCAGCGAGAGCTGCTGGCCGTCGCCGGCCGGAATCGGCTTCCAAGCGCTTCCGTCCAGGATGCCCTGGGCGGAGAAGTTGTTGAACGTCACCTTGGCGGTGAGGAGAAGACCAAGCGAGCCGCCGTAGCCGCCGGACAGCTCCAACTGGTCCGACGAGGTCTCGGCCAGCGAGTAAGTCAGGTCGACCGTTTTGTCCTCGTCGTTGGGACGGATGGCCGGGCCGCCACCGATGCTGCTCTGGTCGAAATAGTTGAGCTGGACCAGGTCGCGCACGCTGCGCTCGATGGCCTGACGGCTGTACGTCTGCCCAGGGACCGTGCGGATCTCGCGGCGGATGACGTGCTCCTTTGTGCGCGTGTTGCCCGCGATCTCGACGGTTCCGAACTCGTACACGTCGCCCTCGGTGATCTCGACGTAAATGTCGAGCGAGTCACCGGGGACCTCTACAACCTGCGGGGCCACGTTGAAGCGGAGGTAGCCGCGGTCGGTGTAGAGGCTGGCGACGTCGGAGTGGTCCGGGCTGTAGTACAGGTTCCGGTCGATGAGCGAGCGGTTGTACACGTCGCCGGGCTCGATACCGAGCGCGAATTCGAGTTGCTCATCGGTGTAGAGCGTGTTGCCCTCAAAGACCACCTCGCGGACGTGGTACTTCGGGCCCTCGTCGATCTCGAGTTCGACGACGAGCTCGGGGTCCTCGCCAGAGGCCTCTGGCGTGCGGAGGTAGACCGAGTCGCGGACGACGCGGGCGCCGTAGTAGCCGCGGTCGTTGTAGTAGCGGATCAGCGCGTCTTTGTCCTCCTCGAAGCCGGACTGCGTAAACGTCTCGCGCTTCCAGAAGCGCCACCAGCGGTCCTCGGGCGTGTTCTTGAGCCTCTTGCGGAGCGTGCGCTCACTGAAGTTCTCGTTGCCGACGAAGACCACGTCCTCGACTTCGACGCGATCGCCCTTGTTGGCGGCGAGAGTGAGCGTGAGGCGGTCGCCGTCGAGCTTTTGCGATGCGGAAACGGACGAGAGGCGGAAGCCTTTCTCGCGGAGGTAGCTCTGCACGATGAGGCGGCTCTGCTCCACATCGGCGGGGCGCACGCGGCGGCCGCGGATCAGCGGGAGCCGGTCGCGCAGCTCGTCCTGCTCGCCTTTGCTCAGGCCCTCGTACTCGACGACGCCGAGCCGGGGCTCCTGCGTCACGCGGATCGTGAGGAACACGCCGTCTCCTACAACCCGGTCAACCGTGATCTCGGCGTCCGAGACCTGCGCCCGCTCGTAGAGGCCGCGGACGGCCTCGCCGAACGCTTCGTCGTAGGGAAGCTGGACGCGTTCGCCCGGGCGGAGATCAGCGATGCTGATGATGAACGTTTGTTCGCTGTCTTCCGTAACGCCATCCACTTCGACCCCGAGGATCTCGTAGGTCTGGGCGGTCTGGGCAGAGGCAGGAACGGCAGCGAAGGCCACGAGGGCCGCGAGCACGAATCGGAGTCGGAGCATCGAGGAGAGCGGTCTCGACAAGGGGGTGCCGAAAAAGGGAGCGCGAAGGTAACGGGGCGGTCTGCGGGCGCTCGGGGCAGAACGGGCGAAATCCCGGCCTCTGGCGCCCCGCCAGAGGCGCGGTCGTCTGCCAACGGCGCGTGCGGACGGCCTATTGCCGGGGGCGCCGAGTGTGCCCTGCCGCGGTCGCGTTTGAGCGGGACCTCTGTGGGGCTCGCGGTCCCTCTGGCGCCAGAGGCGCGTGGTCCAGAAGGCCCCTAGGCTTCTTCAACGCGGCCAAAGCGGCGATCGCGGTTCTGGAAGTCCCGAATCGCCTCGTACAGTTGCTCGCGGCGAAAATCTGGCCAGAGCGTTTGCGTGACGACAATCTCGGAGTACGCGATCTGCCACAGCAGGAAGTTGCTCACGCGCATCTCGCCGCCGGTGCGGATCAGGAGGTCGGGGTCCGGCACGCCAGAGGTGGGGAGCGCGCGCGCCACGTCCTCTTCCGTAATGGCCTCTGGCGAGAGCTCGCCCGAGGCGGCCTGGCGGGCGAGGGCGCGGGCGGCCTCGGTGATCTCCCATCGACCGGAGTAGGACAGCGCGAGGCCGAGCGACATCCGCGTGTTGCCGGCGGTCATGTCCACGGCCTCCTGCATCTCGCGCTGGGCGCGAGCGGGCAAACGCGAGAGGTCGCCGAGCGTGCGGAGGCGGATGCCGTTCTCGTGGAGCTTTTTGGCCTCGCGCCGAATCGTGTGGATCAGGAGTTCCATCAGCGCCATCACCTCGGCCTTCGGGCGGTTCCAGTTCTCGGTCGAGAAGGTGTAGAGCGTGAGGTGCTGGATTCCGACCTGCGCGCTGGCCTCTACGATCTCGCGGACGGACTCCACGCCGACCTTGTGGCCGCTGGCGCGCCGCTTGCCGCGCGCTTTCGCCCAGCGTCCGTTGCCGTCCATGATGATGGCGACGTGCTCGGGGATGGCGCCTCGGGCAGCGAGGGCCTCTTGCGCGGCGATGTCGGCGGCGGTCTGAGGAGCGTCGGAGAGTTGGACGGGCATGGCCGAAGCTATCGCGGCGGGCTTGGAGAGCGGGTGAAAGGCGCAGGCTGTGCCGGAAGCCACACCCTCAGCCTCTGGCGCCAGAGGCTACTTGGGCTCCGTCGCGTAGGCGCGGAGGGCGCCGCACGCGGCGCAGCGGAACGTCTCGACGAAATACTGCCGGCGGCCCTTGCTCTTGTACCCGGTCCACATGCTCTTCTCGAAGACGCCCTCCACCCACAGATGGCGCGCGGTCCCGCCATGCGTCATGTCGGGCGAGAAGCCGCGCTCCATCGGACCGCCGCACTCGAAGCACGTACGCTCCGCTTCTGGGAGCGCGTGCCCGGCCTCTGGCGCCAGAGGCCTGCGGCCGGAGCGGGACGAGGTCTTAGCCAAAGATGCGGAGCGTGTCGTTGAAGATGACGAACACCATCAGCGCGAGGATCGCCACCATGCCCACCTTCTGCACGGCGATGCGGAAGCGCAGCGACGGCTCGCGGCGCACGATGCCCTCGTAGACGAGGAACACGAGGTGGCCACCGTCCAGAACCGGGATCGGTAGGATGTTGAAGACCGCCAGCGCGATGGAGAGCGTCGCGACGAGGCCCCAGAACTGAGTGCCTCCCATGTCTGCCGCCTCTTTGGCCTGCTTGGCGATCATGATCGGCCCGCCCACATTCTGACGGAAGCTCTCGCGGCCGGTCACAATCTTGCCGACGAAGCCGAAGTAGGTCCCGATCATCGACGCCGTCTGGTCCACGCCGAGGCTCATTGACTCGCCGAAGCCGAGATCGGCCACGCGGGCACCGTACATCGTCGGGTCCGACCCTACACCGACCAGGTAGCCGTCACCCGACTCACGCGGCGTCACGTCGACCTCTACCGTACCGGTTTCGCGCTCGACGCGCAGCGCCAGAGGCTCGCCTCCACTGCTGTTGACGGCCTCAGTGAAGTCCTGCCAAGACGTGACGCGCTCGCTGTCGGCTGCGACGATCCGGTCTCCTGGCTGGAGGCCCGCTTCCTCTGCTGCCGATCCCGGTGAGATGGATGTCACCAGAGCCGGTAGCATCACGTCGATGCCGATGATGTTTCTCAGGTCTGGAGGGTTGCCAGCGGCCTCGGCTTCGCGCTGTGCGATGCTGAACCGCGTCAGGCCGCGCTCCAATCCATTTACGACGACCGTGTCCTGGCCGCGGATCACAGACAGGCGCAGGTTCTCGTCGGCCAGCACCATGGGCGTGAGGTCCTCGATCCGCTGCAACGGCGTACCGTTGATGGCATACGCGCGGTCGCCGGTTTCCAGGCCCATCTCGCTGGCGAACGAGCCGGGAACGATCTCGAACGGGAGGTTCTCCGGGGGGGTCGTCCGTTCCCCGTAGGCGAGGTTGAGGCCGGTGTAGACCATCCACGCGAAGATGACATTGAAGATCACGCCGCCCGTGATCACCAGGATGCGCTGCCAAACCGGCTTGGCCCGGTACTCGTCGGACTCCGGCTCGCTGGCCTCCACGAGGATCGGCTTGCCGTCGGCGTCCAGCACCTCTTCGTAGAGCGGACGCCCCTTTTTATCCAGCTTGGGCTGTCCGTCGGCGTCCAAGACCGGCCGCATCTCGTAAGGCATCTCCATACTCTCGTCGATCATGCCCGCGATCTTGACGTAGCCGCCGAGCGGGATCACGCCCAGGCGGTACTCCGTCTGCCCCACCTGCTTCGCGATGATGTTCGGCGGGAAGCCGAGAGAAAAGGCGTCCACGCGCATGCCGAACAGGCGCGCGAAGAGGAAGTGGCCCAGTTCGTGAACGAACACGAGGATGCCGAGGGCCACGGCCACCCAGAAGAAATACGAGAGCGCTGTCAGCACGATGCAGGGAGTCGGAGGACCGAAAGAAACGAACCCGATGGAGCCGGGGCCGCGTGCATGAACGGAGGTGTCGGTGAAATGTGACGTGGGCGCTGCGCCAGAGGCCTCTGGCGTGCTGGCCTCCCCCCGCGCTGCAGACTGAACGCCTGGCACCCCGGGCCTGAGACACGCACAGTTCTGGCTTTCAGCCGCGACTGAAACCACGCCCTAGGGGACCTCGTCCCAGCCCTGCGCCCAATTCGGCGGCTCTCCTCGCGCCAGCGGCTAGATTCGTCCCCCTCCCTCCTGCTCGTCCATGACCGACCCGGCGATCACCCCCGGCCCTCTTCTCGCTACCATCGAACGCCCGGCAGACGTCCGCGCGCTCGACGTTGAGCAGCTCCCTCAGCTGTGCGACGAGCTCCGCCAGTACATCGTCGACATCGTCGCGGTCTACGGTGGTCACTTTGGCGCGAGCCTCGGTGTTGTGGAGCTGACGGTCGCCCTCCACTGGGCGTACGACACGCCAGAGGATCAGTTGGTGTGGGACGTGGGCCACCAGGCATACGGGCACAAGATCCTGACGGGCCGCCGCGATGCGTTCCCCACCAACCGGAAGTACGGTGGCCTGAGCGGCTTCCCGAAGCGGAGCGAGAGCGAGTACGACACGTTCGGCGTGGGCCACGCGAGCACGAGCATCTCGGCCGCGCTCGGCATGGCGACGGCGAGCAAGCTGAACGCCAGCGGCCGCAAGGTCGTCGCCGTGATTGGTGACGGGTCCATGACCGGCGGGCTTGCCTTCGAGGGCATGAACAACGCGGGCGCGATGGACACCGACCTGCTGGTGGTCCTCAACGACAACCGCATCTCCATCGACCCCAACGTGGGCGCTCTGCACGAGTACCTCGCCAAGGTGAGCGCCAGCGGCTCTTGGAACACCCTCAAGAACGAGGTCTGGGAGATGTTCGACAAGATGAAGGGGCTCGGCGGCGGGCACCTCCAGCGCCTGGCCTCTCGTGTCGAGGACGGCATGAAGGCGGTCCTCACCCCCGGGATGTTGTTCGAAGCCCTCGGCTTCCGCTACATCGGGCCCACCGATGGGCACGACGTGGTCAAGCTGGCAACGACGCTGAAGAAGCTTCGCGATCTGCCCGGCCCGATTCTGCTCCACTCCCTCACGGTCAAGGGCAAGGGCTTCGCGCCTGCCGAGGCGGACCAGGTGAAGTGGCACGCGCAGTCCAGCCCGTTCGACAAGGTGACCGGCAAAAGCCTCGCCAAGGCGACGGCCTCTGGCGGCAAGGCGCCCAAGTACCAGGACGTGTTCGGCGACGCCATCATCGAACTGGCGCGCGAGGACGACCGGATCGTGGGCGTGACCGCTGCGATGCCCAGCGGCACCAGCATGGGCAAGATGATGAAAGCGATGCCCGACCGAGCCTTTGATGTCGGCATCGCTGAGATGCACGCCGTCGTGTTCGCGGCCGGCATGGCGACGCAGGGGAAGTACCCTGTCTGCGCCATCTACAGCACGTTCATGCAGCGCGCCTATGACGGTGTAGTGCACGACGTGGCGCTCCAGAACCTCCCCGTCCTGTTCGCGATGGACCGCGCAGGCGTGGCCGGCGCCGATGGCCCCACGCACCACGGCGCGCTGGACATCGCGTACATGCGGGCCGTCCAAGGCATGGTTTGCGCCGCGCCGATGGACGAGCAGGACCTTCGTGACCTCCTCTATACCGCCACGCAACACGACGGCCCGTTTGCGCTCCGCTACCCCCGCGGTGAAGCCACGGGCATGCCGATGCGCGAAGGCTTCGAGGCCATCCCGCTCGGGACGGGCCGCTGGATCACGCCAGAGGCCGACGGCGCCTCTGGCGACGTGTGCATCCTCACCTACGGCGCCATCGGTGGATACGTAGCCGAGGCGCGGCAAACGCTGGAGGCTGACGGCATCACTGCCGCGCACGCCGACCTGCGTTTCTGCAAGCCGCTCGATGAGAGCCTCTTGCGCGATGTCTTCGCGCGCTATGACAAGGTCATCACCGTCGAGGACGGCGTGGTTCAAGGTGGCGCCGGCAGCGCGGTCTTGGAGTGGGCGGCAGACGCCGACGTACTCTCCGGCACGCAGGTTGTCCGTCTCGGCCTGCCGGACTCCTACGTGGAGCACGGCTCGCAGCGGCAGCTGCACGACGAGGTCGGCATCGGACCGGACGGAATCGCCCAAGCGGTCCGCGCGCTTGTCGGCGCACACGCAAGCGCAGAGGCGGCGTGACCGCTTCCGCGCGCCCAGCCTCTGATCGGCAGGGTCGTGCCCCTCTGTGGATCGCAGCGATCATCAACACGCTGATCGGTGTCCCCGTCCTGCTTTTTACCCTGTACGGATGGCTCCTGATAGGTCTGGGAGGCAGTGACGCGAGCACCCTGGCGCTTATGACGGCCGGGATGTTTGTCGCGCCACTGGTCGGGACAGTGCTTCTCGTCGGCTACTGGCGTGCCGCCAGAGGCACGTTGAAGCGCGCGCGCCTTCTGTAGGCCACTTCGCTCGCCTTCAACGCCGTCGTTCTGGGCATTTCAGCGATGTTCATCGCGGACATTCCGCTGCTCTCGCTACTGGGTGCGTGGGCTCTCTATATGAGCGCCCTGAGCGCCTACCGGATGCGGGCCGTGGTGGTCTAGCCTCTGGCGCCAGAGGCTGGCACCTCGCCGGACGCGGGCACCCGGGCGGGTGGTGCACCGGTTTTTCCTGAAGCCTCTGGCGAAGCGCCGCTATCTTCGGCGCACGTTGCCGGGCCTCGCAGGAGACCCGGCGGCGTTGTTTCTACGGGACGCCAGAGGCTCTGCCGCGCGCGCCCGCCTCCTCAGACTTCTCCCCCGCACGGCGGGGTACGCGTTATGGGCATGATGGTAAAAATCCGCCAGAAGGTGGGATCGGCCATGATCTTCGTGCTGGTGCTGGCCTTCGGCGGGCTCTGGATGCTCCAGGACTCCGGCGTCTTCGACGCGATCGGCGGCGGCCCACAGGGCAGCTCCATCGCGCGAGTCGACGGCATCGACGTGTCCGCCGAGCTGTTTGACCAGGCCGTTGAGCAACGCGTACAGCTCTACGAACAGCAGGGCATCGAGGTCACCGAAACCGTCCGTGCGCAGATCGAGACCGAGGTCTTCGACGCGCTCGTGGACAACGCGCTCCGCGAGAAGGAGATGGAGCGCCTCGGCATCGAGGTCTCAGACGCCGAGGTCACCGACCTCATCACCGGCGCCAACCCGGACCCGCTCATCCTGCAGCTCTTCCCCGACGGGCAGGGCGGCGTGGATCGCGCCAGCATCCGCGAGCTCGTGGACCGCGCGAGCGATGACCCACAGCTCCGCACGCAGCTTGTCGGCCTGCAAGAGCAGATCCGCCAGGGCCGCCGCCAGGCCAAGCTCGACGCGATGGTGAACGCGAGCGTTCGCGTGAGCTCCGCCGAGATTGAGCGGGAGTTCGTGCGCCGCGCCCGCCGCGCCGCCGTGCAGTACGTCGCCCTCCGCTACGCGGACGTGGCCGACAGCGAGGTCGAGATCAGCGACGCGGACCTTCAGTCCTACTACCGCGAGAACTCGGACGACTACGAGCGCGAGGCGACCTCCACCGTGGAGTACGTCTCGTTCCCGAAGACGCCGACGGCAGCCGACTCCGCCAAGGCTCTCAACGAGCTCCGCGAGATCCGCAGCGGTCTCGCTGCCGCGCAGGACCCCGGCGCGTTCGCGTCGCAGTACACGTTCGGCGCCGTCACGGCCCCGGAGTTCACGCCAGCGGCGGACCTGCCGCCGAAGCTCGCCGACGCCATCTACTCCAACGTCCAGGTCGGCCGCGTCGTCGGGCCGGTCGTCGCAGGAGGCGAGGCGGCGGTCGTCAAGATTACTGGCGTCCGCGATGCGGAAGACCCGATCGTCCACGCGCGTCACATCCTGCTCCCCGCCACCCAGGCGGCGCAGGCCAACTCGCTCAAGGCTCGGATTCAAAGCGGCGAGATCTCGTTCGAGGACGCGGCACGTCAGAACTCCATCGACGATGCCAACAAGGCCACTGGCGGTGATCTCGGCTGGTTCAGCCGTGGCCGGATGGTTCGTCCGTTCGAGGAGGCCGTATTCGCGGCTCCCGTTGGAACGGTCGTCGGTCCGGTGGAGACGCAGTTCGGCTTGCACCTCGTCCGGGTAGAGGCCCGCGCGAACCAGCAGGCGCAGATCGTGCGCATCACGCGCCCGGTCCAGGGTGACTACACCAAGATCCGGGACCGCGCGGAGGACTTCCAGGTCTTTACCGAGGAGGAAGGTCTGGTGTTCGCCGATGCCGCCCGCGAGCAGAACCTCCAGACCACGAGCGTGCTCGTGACCGAGGACCAGAACGCGCTTCCGAATCTTCAGGTCGGTCGCGACTTCTTCCGCTTCGTCCGCGGAGCCAAGGTGGGAGACCTCTCCGACCCACTCGACGCCGGTGACCAGATCATCGTCGCTCGCTTGGCCGAGAAGATCCCCGCCGGCACGCGTCCCTTCGAGGAGGTCGAGTCGCAGGTTCGCTCCGAGGTGCTGATCGCGAAGAAGCGGGCCGTGCAGGCCGAGCGACTCCGCGCCGCTGCCACGTCGACCGCCTCGCTCAACGCGATCGCGCAGGCCTCTGGCGGGACGGTTCAGACCGTCGAAGCGCTCACGCTCGCCAACCCCACGGTACCGGGCTTCGGCCGCGAGCCTCGCCTCGTCGGCGCGGCGTTCGGTCTCCGCCCCGGCCAGCGTAGCGGCGTGATCGAAGGCGAGAACGCCGCGTTCGTCGTCCGCACGACAGGCCTCCGCGGCGGTCTGCCAAACGAGATGACGGACCAGACGCGCGACCAGATCGCGACGCAGCTCCTGCAGCGCAAGCGTCAGCAGGTGCAGCAGGCTTGGCTCCAAGCGCTCCGCGACGGCGCGGACATCGAGGACTACCGCTCTCGCTTCCTCTAGCCTCTGGCGCCAGAGGCGCTCGACGGCCAGTTAGACGGGCCGCTTCTACGGAGGCGGCCCGTTTTTTTGTGGCCGCAGGCCGGGGAGATAGAAGCCTCGCCTCTGGCGCAAGCGGCGCGCGATGGCACTCTGGCTACCGCGGACTCAACCCAGAGGGTCAGTTCGCCATGAGCGGCGGTCCATCGCCGACCACCGTCACGTCTTGGACGGCGAACCATCCTTCGCCCTCGCCGCCGGCGGAGTTCTTGTAGGGCACCTCCTCCCCTTCGGGTCCCTTGGACGGCTCGATATCGACGACGTAGACGAGGTCCTTCCGGATCTCGCGGCCCTCAGCGTCAGTGCCGACGAGGACGTCGCCAGAGGCGTCGGCCACGCGGCCTTCGAGGGCGCCGAGCAGGAAGCCCTCACGTGTGTAGAGGTGAACGCGGACGCGCTTGCCGACGAGGTGGTAGTTGCGTGCTGACATGCCGCCCATACGCGCGAGCGCGGCGCAGGCTCCGCCAGAGGCCTCTGGCGCTCGCGGCGCGGGGAAGGGATCTTCCTTCTCGCCCCACATGTGACCGTGCCCGACGCTTTCCTCGACGCCCTCCGCCCCCTCCTCGCGGCTCAAGACCCGGCCATCGAAGCGGACGCACGCGCGCTCGGCCCGTGGCGCGACCGGATCGACGCCATCGACCGGGCGATCAGCACGCTCTTGAACGAGCGGATGCGGTGCGCGCACGCCATCGGCGAGATCAAGCGCCTCTTGGACGTGCCGGTCTACGCGCCACGGCGGGAGGAGGACGTGCTGCGCAACGCGTCGAGCGTGGCAGGCCCGCTGCCAGAGGCTGTGGTGCGACGCCTGTTCGAGCGCATCATCGACGAGACGCGGACGCTGGAGCGCGAGGCCAGCCAGGCCTCTGGCGCGGCGCCATCCCATGCAGCCCCTGACACCAGAGGCTAGTCCACGCCGAGGGCTTTGTGACCCTGCACGCTCACGCGCCAGCGCGGGTCGGCCAGCGCGAGGTCTACGGCGAGCCGCGCCGCGGCCTCGAAGCGGGGGCCGTCCTCGGGCTGGAGCCACAGCAACGGCCCTGCCAGGCTCCGCTCCCGCACGCGCTGCGCCAGAGGCCTGTACGCCTCGGGCCGGTAGTCCGGGACCACCAGCTTGAGCTCGTCGCACGTCTCGATCTCCAGCCGCGCTGCGGCCAGCTTGGGGCTGCACACGATCCAGTCTGGCCAGTCGGCCTCGTCGCCGAAGGCGCCGGCAAGCGAGAGCGTGCCGTTGGTCTCCACGGCCACGGTCACGCCTCTGGCGTGGAGCGCGCGGATCAGGGCCGCATCGGCCTGGAGAAGCGGCTCGCCGCCCGTGAGAACGCAGAACGTGACGCCGTCGCCCGTGGCGACGACCGCATCCGCGAGGTCCGAGGCCGTAAGGCGCACGCTGCCTTCCTTGGTAAAAGCGGTGTCGCACCAGAGCGGGCAGTCGGCGCCGTTGCGCTCGGCGTCGCGCGCGCGGTCGGCCTCGTAGCCGCTCCACATGTTGCACGCGACGAGGCGCACGAACACGGCCGGGCGGCCCGCCCAGAACCCCTCACCCTGGAGCGTCCGCCACAGCGCCCGCACGCGGTACGTCTTCTCGCCAGAGGCCGCACTCGGCGCCACGCGAGAGGCGAGCCCGTCCTCGCGCTCGGCCTCTGGCGCGGTGAGCGAGGCTTCTGGCGGCAAAGGCGCACTCTCTTTTTTTCTCTCGTCGTGCACTACACCCACCCCTTTTCGCGCGCCTCTTCCCAGCCGCGTGCGCGGAGCACGGAGGCCGGGTTGTCCAGCTTGCCGTAGCCCCAGTCGTGGCGCTCGGAGCGGTCGCCGTTGTAATCCGTGTGGCTCATCTCGCGGACGGTCTCCAGCACGTCCAGCCCGCGCACCGTTCCTAGGTCGCGCGCCAACTTCCACGTTTCCGCCTTGGTGAGGTGCATCAGCGGCGTGTGAATGCGAACGGGCGCGTCCAGCGCAAGCGCGAGCGTGGCCTCTTGCGAAGCAACGAAATCCAGACGGCAGTCCGGGTAGCCGGAGTAGTCGGTCTGGCACACGCCGGTAACGAGGTCTCGCGTTTGGGTGAGGTACGCGCGAGAGGCCGCGAGCGTCAGGAACAGCGCGTTTCGGCCCGGCACGAACGACGCAGGGAGGTCCGGCGCGAGCGCGTGCTCGGCGTTCGTGTCGCCGCCGTCGGTCAGCGCGGAGCCCGCAAGGAGTCCGCGCATGTCGGCTACGTGGAACGGCACGCCAGAGGCCTCGGCGATGGCACGTGCCTGCTCCAACTCGACCGCGTGCCGTTGCCCGTAGTCGAACGCCAGCGCGTCGACGTGCTCCCAGCGCGAGAGCGCCCAGAACAGGCACGTCGTGGAATCTTGCCCGCCTGAAAACAGGACGAGCGCGCGGGAGCCGAGGGGGGCGCGGTCGGTCATAGCGTGGCGGTGTGGGAGCCGCGCCCCGCCTGAGGCGCCAGAGGCCCCGAGTGGACGCGCGGCGGCATCGGTTCTCCGCGAAGAACGGACCTCCGGCGCCGATGCGCCCGTCTGCATCGTTGTATCCTCGCCCGATTCATTCCGACACGCATGCACATCACGACCGAACCGGCCGCGCCAGAGGCGGCCTCTGGCGACAGCGCCGAGGCGCGTCTCGCTGAGATCCAGGCGCAGGCTGCCGAGCACGCTCGGCTCTCCATCGCGCACATGGCGCGCTACGGCATCAAGCCGGAGGGGCGCGTGGCCACGTTCCTCCCGCCAGAGGTCCGGCAACACGAGATCCACCGGTTGCCGTACGAGCACGCCGCGCGGCAGCGCGTGAGCTACGAGACCGAGCCCGGCGAGTTCACGGCGCTCTGCCCGTTTTCCGGCCTTCCCGATTCCGGCAGCGTCCACATCGAGTACGTCCCGGGGGAGTGGCTGCTCGAGCTCAAAAGCTTGAAGTACTACCTCATGAGCTGGCGCCACATCGGCGCCGCGCAGGAGGACATCACGGCGTTCATGTACGAGGACCTCGCGCGGCACCTCGCGCCGTTCGATCAGCTCGTCGTCACGACCGATTACACCGTCCGCGGTGGCATCCACACCGTGTGCCGCGTGGACAGCCGCGAGCAGGCCTCTGGCGAGGCCGCCGCCTCTGACGACGCCACGGCCGCCTCGTCCTAACGCCAGCGGCCTCACGCGCACGCCGTGCGCGACAATCGCCGCCGCTAAACGCCCCTCCCCCGCCCTGGCGCGACCTGTGACCTTCCGCGCCTGTCCCACCGCATCATGCGCAAAGCACTTCTCTTCACCGTTCTCCTCGTCGTCCTCATCGGAGGCGGCCTCGTGGCGTGGCTCGCCTTTCTGCCCAACGTTTCCGGTGACGAGAGCGTCGGCGTGAAGCTCCCGGCCGGGACCGAGTTCGCTGCCGCGCTGGACTCCCTGGACGCCTCTGGCGCGATCGGCTCGGCGACGAGCATCCGGCTGTTCGGCACACTGACCGGCTGGGGCGATCAGGTCAAGGCCGGGCACTACCTCATCGAGCCGGGGATGAACAACTGGGCGGTGCTGGACAAAATCCGCAAGGGGCTCCAGGACCCGGTTCGCATCACGCTGCCCGCTGGGCGCACCGCGCCCGTCATCGCCGCTGCCATCGCGCGTCAGATGGATGCGGACTCCTCTGAGGTGATGGACGCCCTGTTCGCCGAGGACCTCGCTGAGCAACTCGATACGGACACCCGCCACCTGTTCGCCGAGATGCGCGGCGACACCTACGACGTGATGTGGACCCAGGACGCTCGGCGCGCCGTCAGCCGCATCCACCAGTGGCACGAGCGCTATTGGACCGACGCGCGGCTTGCCAAAGCCGAAGCGCTTGGACTCACGCCGGACGAGGTCGTCACGATGGCGAGCATCGTGGAGTGGGAAGCCCGGTACGACGACGAGAAGGCGCGCATTGCAGGCGTCTACCTCAACCGACTCCTCGGCCGCACGTCCGCCGGCACGATGCGCCTCCAGGCCGACCCGACCGTTCAGTTCGCCCTGATGGAGTCCGACGGGATGCCCATGCGCCGCCTGTTCCTGCGCGATTACGGCTTCTCGCACCCCTACAACACGTACCTCATCGACGGCCTCCCGCCCGGCCCGATCAACAACCCGTCCGACGCCGCGCTGGACGCCGTGCTGGACAACGAGGAGCACGAGTACCTCTTCTTCGTAGCCAGCCCCACCAAGCTGGGCTACCACGACTTTAGCCGGACCGTCGCCGAGCACAACGCGAAGGCGCGCGCCTGGAGCCAGTTTATCAGCCAGCAGGTCCGCGAGCGCAACGCCCGCGAGCGGGCTGAGGCCTCTGGCGCGGCTCCCGCCGTCCCGGTCCCCGCCCAGTAACCGCCTCTGGCGCCAGAGGCCTCCCGTCCCGACATGAGCCCCATCCGACTCCTCACCTCAGCGCAGCTGCGCGTGGATCTCCGCGATCCTCGCACGGGCAAGCCGGGGTCCAGCCGAGTCGGCATGACGCTTCTGGCGTACGGGTTCTCTGGGCTTGTCCTGGCGCTTTCGCTGGGAAGCGCGACGCCGGAGCAGGCCGTTTTTGTCGCGTCCTCCTTCGGCGTGGTCCTCGCGGCCTTCGGCGTTGTGGGGTCGTACGACGAGTTGATGGGGCGCCCCAAAGAGAACGCGTGGCTCGCGACGCTTCCCGCGACGGAGCGCCAGCACTACGCGGCGCGCTTGCTCGGGATCGCCGCGTACGTCGGCCTGATGGCGATCTCCGTCGCGGTCCCGGTGGCGGTCCGCCTCGGACTGGGATTCGGAGTCTCCAGCGGCGTGCAGGTCGGCGTATTGGTGGGAATCGGCGTGATGTGGACGGCAGCCCTCAGCCTTGCGCTGATGTGGGCCATCTCGCTCGCGCTCCCTCCCCGGATCGCGCGCCCTGCCCTGACCGCTGCCCGCACGATCCTGATCGCGACGCTCGTACTCGGCTACCAGTGGATCGGGGCCGAGCCCGAGGCCGCGTCCGCACCGTGGTGGCCTGCGGCGTGGCTCTCGGACGCGATGGCCGGCCGCTCCACCCTGGGCCTCGCGATGCTCGTCGGGGCCACAGGCGCACTCATCGTCGCGTTCGCGACGGCGTTCCCGCGGCGCTACTTCACCCTGCTCGATCGCATCGCGGACGGCACGCGGTGGGCCGAAGACTCAGGGAAAGGCCAGAACACCCTGACGTGGCCCGAACGGGTCGCGGTGCGTGGCGCGCCGGCGCGCGCGGCGTACGGGTTCGCACTCGCCGCCATCACACGAGACAGGATCGTGAGAGGCCGCCTGTGGCCCGCCGCGCTCCTCCCCCTCGGCTTCGCCGTGTTCGGATGGCTCGGCGGAGGCTTGGAAAGCCTCTTCATCCACGGCGCCGAGAACGCCCTCGCGCTGGAGGAAACGCAGCTGCACCTCTCGCTGCTCGTCATCCTGCTCTTCTGCGCCCAAACTTTGGTCCAGGCCGTTCAAGTCTCCGACCACGATCAGGCTTCGTGGGTGTTCGACACGCTCCCGGACGCGCGCCCGAGACGGCTGCAACTCGGCGCGCAACAGGCGCTGACCTTCCGCGTCCTTCTGCCTCTCCACGCGCTTCTGGCGGCCACGCTCGCACTCCAGATGCCCGCGCTGGACGCGTGCGTACACGCCCTGTTCTGGTTTTCGGTCACGGCGGTGACAACGCGCGTCTACTCGCTCTTTCAGCGCTCCACGCCGTTTTCCCGACGCTCGGATCGGTTCAGCATCGCCGCCCGGTTTATTCCGCTTCTGGCATCTGTCCCGACTGGCCTCGCGGCGCTCTTGATCCAGACGTTTGCGTTCACCTCGCCCGTGCGAGCCATCTTCGTGTCGCTCGTGATTCTGGCCGTCAACGCGCTTCTGGCGCGTGTCGTGACCGGTCCACCTCACCACTCGGCGCCAGAGGTCCCACGGATGGTGGTGCGCCCGTCCCGGCCTGTTGCCGTAGCGGGTTAGCAACCACGCCTTCACGAGATGGAGGCGGACTGTAGTGCTCTCCTGAGCCGAGCGCGGCCTACTCGCCGAGCGTATGCAGAGGCGTGCCCACTACTTCGCGCGCGTAGCGGCGCAGGGCACCGGCCCGGTTTCCCCGCGCCCCCAACGGCGACGGGCTGCGTGTGGCCTCTGGAGCCAGAGGCGACGGAAGGCACGGCATCGCAGAGGGTTAAAACAATCGAGGGGAGCCCCATTCAGGACTCCCCTCGGTTCTATCGCGGCGCCAGAGGCCTAGTCGTTGCCGCCACGGCTGCGTGACGACCTGCCGCTGGACTTGCTCTCGGACGAGCGGCCGGAGCGAGAGTTCGAGCGGCTGCTCGAACCGTTGTTGCCTCCGCGGGTGCGGGCGGGGCGGCTTTCCGTGCGAGGCGCGGGCGCCGGACGGCTCTGCCTGGGCGTAGGCGCGGGGCGGCTCTCACGGCGCGGCGCGGGTGCAGGACGGCTCTCGCGGCGGGGCGCTGGAGCGGGCGTCGTCTGCTCGCGACGGGGCGCCGGGCGCGTCCGGCGCGGTGGCGGCGACTGTGTGCTCCGGTTCGTCTCTGCTCTCCGTGCGGGAGGAGCAGTGCGGCGTGGCGGAGTCGTCGTGCGGGTTTCCGCGGGTGTCGCCTGACGGGGAGTGCGCGTAACGGGGGCACGCGTCACAGGACGTGCGGCCTCGGGCTCGCGCGTCGCCGCTTCGCGGGACGGCCGCGTCCGGACTGGCTCTCTCGTCGAGGGCTTCGCCTCACCACGGGACGGCAGCCCCGTCAGGTCGCCGCGGGTGCGGGTCCCTTCGGAGACGCGACCGGCCTCTGGCGAGCGCGTGACAGGGGTGCGAGAAGGCGTGGAACGCGTGGCGACTCCCGGCTTCACAGGATCAGTCGCAGCAGCAGGCAGGCGCGAGACTCGAGTCGGCTGGCCGATGCTTGGGACGCTGCCGCGGGAGGGTACGCCGGCAGACGCAGGCGCGCGGGCGATTCCAACGCCTACGGCACCGCGCTCTCCGTCGTCGCGGCCTCTGCGATCGCGGTCACGGTCGTGGTCCTCGTAGCGCCAGCGGCGTCCGTTCCCGCGGTAGCTACCACGGTAGCTCCCGTCCGAGTAGCCGTCCCAGTATCCGGCGCGGTAGCCGCTGTACCCGTGGCCGTATCCCCAGCCTACGGAGACGTAGATGCCCGGCGTGTAGAAGTAGGGGTCGAAGAAGAACGGATCGTGCCAGTAGGGGCTGTAGTACCCGGCGTACGCGTACGTCGGGCGGTGGCAACGGTACCGTCCGTAGCCGCCGTAGTAGCCGTAGTACCGGCTGCGGCACCAGCCGTAGTTGTAGTAAGGGCTGTAGGTCCGGTACGGCTCGTAGTACGCGTACGGCGACGAGTAGTAGCTCGGGTCGTCGTAGTGGTAGTAGTCCGCGTCGTACGAGGAGTAGCTGGCCTGGTAGTAGTCCTCACCTCCATAGACGGATGTCCCCTCCTCGTCCACGTAGTACTGGCCGTCGTCGTCGTAGTAGTAGCGGTTGACCGTGATCGTATCGAGGTCGCTCTCGCCAGAGGCCCATGGGAGTTCGTCGAGCGGCTCGGTGGCGTCGGTCGCCAGAGGGTCCCCGAACGGCTGGGATTCGAGCGAGTCGGCCTCGACGTCCATCGCGGCCATCACGCCGATGCGTGGACGAACGGACGCCGGGAGTTCCTCCGAGGCGTTCTGATCCGCGGGCCGGACGGCGGTCTCGGACCGGTCGGTGGTGCGTTGGCTTGCCGAGCACCCCGCGAGGAGCAGGGCGCAGCCGAGCGCAAACGGGATGCGAAGTCGTGGTCTCATCGCGGGGTGGGGAAGCAGGCGGCATGAAGGCCGCGCAAGGTCGGGTGCCGGGGAAGGCGGAGGGGGGAACAGGCCGTCTATCTTGGCGGCTTACTCTACGGGCCGCCGCCTCTGGCGCCGGGGTAACGCGCGGGATCAGGATTCCGCACCCCATCATAACGCCGCTGGCGCCCAATCGTTCGCATCTGCACATGGCTGACACCATTACCCCCCGAGATCAGGACTACGCGCAGTGGTACCAGGACGTGATCCGCGCCGCGAAGCTGGCCGAGACCTCGCCGGTCCGCGGCTCCATGGTGCTGCCGCCCAACGGCTACGAGCTGTGGCAGAACATGCAAGGCGCGCTGGACGCGATGTTCAAGGCCACAGGCCATCGCAACGCGTACTTCCCCCTCTTCATCCCCAAGAGCTTTCTCGCGAAGGAGGCCGAGCACGTCGAGGGGTTTGCCAAGGAGTGCGCCGTCGTGACGCACTACCGGCTGAAAGAGGAGGACGGTGACCTGATCGTGGACCCCGACGCCGAGTTGGAAGAGCCCCTGATCGTGCGGCCTACGTCGGAGACCATCATCTGGGACACGTACTCGCGGTGGATCCAGAGCTGGCGCGATCTGCCGCTCAAGCTCAACCAGTGGGCCAACGTCGTCCGGTGGGAGATGCGCACCCGGCTGTTCCTGCGCACGGCGGAGTTCCTCTGGCAGGAAGGCCACACGGCCCACGCGACCGAGGCTGAAGCCATCGAGGAGACGCGCCAGATGCTAGACGTCTACGCGACCTTTGCCGAGGAGTGGATGGCGATGCCGGTTGTCAAGGGCGTCAAGACGGCGAGCGAGCGGTTCCCCGGCGCCATCGACACGTACTGCATCGAGGCGCTCATGCAGGACGGCAAGGCGCTGCAGGCCGGCACGAGCCACTTCTTAGGCCAGAACTTCGCCAAAGCGTTCGAGTGCACCTTCCAGAACGCGGACAACGAGCAGGAGTACGTCTGGGCCACGAGTTGGGGCGTGAGCACCCGCCTGATTGGCGCGCTCATCATGACGCACTCCGACGACAAGGGCCTGGTCCTCCCGCCGAAGCTGGCGACGACCCAGGTCGCCATCGTGCCCATCACGCGGAAGAACGCCGACAACCAGGCCACGCTCGACGCCGCCTACGCCATGCGTGACGCGCTGGAGGCCTCTGGCGTCCGCGTGACCGTGGACGACCGCGAGCAGTACCGGCCCGGCTGGAAGTTCGCGCAGTACGAGGTAGAGGGCGTCCCCGTGCGCCTCGCCATCGGACCGCGCGACGTGGAAAACGGGACCGTCGAGATGACGCGCCGCGACACGAGCGAGAAGGAGTCGGTCCAGCGCGAGGGCATCGCGGAAACGGTCGGCGGCGTGTTGGAGAGCATGCAGGCAGCGCTGTTCGAGTCCGCGCGCCAGAGGCGGACCGACCACACGCACGTGGTCGACAGCTACGACCGGCTCAAGGAGGTCGTGGAGGCCGGCGGCTTCGCGCTCATGCACTGGGACGGCTCGGCGGAGACGGAGGCGGAGATCAAAGCCGAAACCAAGGCCACGATCCGCTGCATCCCGTTCCCCGGCCAGTTCGAGGGCGTGGACACCGAGGAAGCGGGAATCGACCCCGTCTCAGGCGAGCCGTCCGAGCGCCGCGTCGTCTACGCGAAGGCGTACTAGGGTGGGGTCTCGCGACCCGCAGTCCGCGCACGCATCGAGCCGCTGGCGCCAGAGGCCTCTGGCGCCGGGGACGTGCGCGTCGCTGGCAATGGCCCCTCTCCTGTTCCGCCAGAGGCCATGAGCCACGTCGGCCCCCATTCGACGCGCGCCGAGCGGGTGGCGAACGCGCTGTCGTATTTCCTGAACCCGCTGGCGTTTCCGCCCATCGCGTTCACGCTCGTCTCGTGGCACTTCGGGGCGCCCCCTCTGGAAGTCGCGTGGGTGTTCGCGCTCTCGGTCACGTTCTTTTGCGTGGTGCCACTGCTCGCGCTGCTGTGGATGGTGCGCGAGGGCCGGGCCGAGTCGGTCGAGATCCGGGACCGGACGCGGCGGCGGTTCCCGCTCCTCGTCGCTGTCGGCTCGTACCTCGTGGGCATCGTCGCGCTAGGCGCGTCGACGGGCACGGCGACGGCGGTGCTGGTCGCGTTCGCGCTCATCTATCCGGTCAACACGCTGATTTTGATCGCGATCACGCACTGGTGGAAGATCTCGATCCACATGGCCGGTCTCGCTGCCTTTGTGAGCGGGCTCCTGTTCGTGTCGCTCGTCGCCTGGCGGGACCTGCCCGCCGACTGGGAGGCCGCGCTCACACTCGCGACGACCGCCCCGCTCATGTTGCTGCTGCCGGTCCTGATGTGGGCGCGCGTCAAGATCCGGGCGCACACCGTCGGACAGGTCGTAGCCGGCGCAGCCTTCGGCCTGTTCGTGCCTCTGGCGGAGCTGTACCTCCTCACCTACACAATCCTGGACCTGGCGTGAGCCTCTGGCGCCAGAGGCGTTAGGCGGCCGTAAACGCGCGGATGCGGGCTTCGAGGGCGTCCACGTCCGGCGCGCTCATGTCCATCCATTCGATGTCGGTCCGCTTGCGGAACCAGGTCATCTGTCGCTTGGCGTAGCGCCGGATCTGCATCGCGAGTTCGGCCTTCATGGCGTCCAGGCTTGGCCACTCGCCGCGGAGGTACTCGGAGACGGAGCGGTACTCCAGCCCGAGTTCGAGCATCCGCTCGTGCGTCACGCCAGAGGCGAGCAGCGCCTCGACTTCCTCGACCATGCCGTCGGCGAGGCGACGGTCCAGCCGCTCCTCAATGCGATCGGCCAGGACCTCGCGAGGCCACGTCACGCCGAAATGGAGCGCGCTATAGCGCGGCCGCTTCGTGTGAAAGTCATCCACGCTTACGCCTGCACTCGCCACCTCGATCGCGCGGACCAGCCGGCGCGGGTTGTTGAGGTCCGTAATGGCCGCGTACTCCGGGTGATCGCGCTCCAGGCGCGCGGCCAGCACCTCTGGCGCCAGAGGCTCGATCTCGGCGCGGAGGTCGGGATCGACCGGCACGTCTACGAGCGCGTAGCCGTCCACGACGGCGTTGACGTACAGCCCTGTCCCGCCCGCCATGAAGGGGACCTTGCCTCTGGCGAGGATGTCGTCCAGCGCTGCGTAGGCGTCGCGCTGGTAATCGAACAGCGTGTACCGCTCGCGCGGATCGGCCACGTCCAACAGGTGGTGCGGCACGCGGGCCTGCTCCTCGGGCGTGACCTTGCCGGTCCCGAGGTCGAGCCCGGTGTAGACCTGCCGCGAGTCCGCGCTGACAATCTCGCCGCCGAGACGCGCGGCCAGGTCCAGCGCGAGCCGGCTCTTGCCGGACGCGTTGGTACCGGAGATCACGACGATGCGCGGGCGCGCGGCCTCTGGCGCCAGAGGCCGTCCGTCCTCCGCCGCGGGTCGGTTTTCGTCCGCCAGAGGCTCAGGCATCGCGCTCCATCTCGCGGCCGGCGTCGATGAGCTCGCGGGCGCTCTGGAGCGCGGCCTCGGTCGGGTCATCGCCCGAGAGGAGTTGGGCGACGGCTTCGGCGCGCTCCGACTCGTCCAGCGTGCGGATCCGCGTCCGGGTGCGGCCCTCGTAGACGTGCTTCTCGACCGAGAAGTGCACGTCGCCCAGGCTCGCGATCTGCGGCAGGTGCGTAATCGCGATGATCTGGTGGTAGGCCGCCAGTCCGCGCATGCTCTCGCCCACGCGCCGCGCGATGGGGCCGGAGATGCCCGTATCGATCTCGTCGAAGACGAGGATCGGGAGCCGCTCGGACTTGGCGAGGATCGTCTTGAGCGCCAGCATGATGCGGCTCACCTCGCCGCCCGAGGCCGTTTTCGCCAGAGGCTTCGGGTCTTCGCCGAGGTTCGCGGAGATGTAGAACTCCACCAGGTCGGCGCCGGCCGGGAAGGCCGCCACGCGACGCTCTTTGGCGCCAGAGGGAAACGCGATCCAACCATTCGCGTCGTCTTGGAGCGCGAAGCGGACCTCAAAGCGCGCGTGCGGCATGCCGAGCGCGGCGAGTTCGATGGCGATCATGGCCTCGATGCGCTCGGCGACCTCGTGGCGCTTTTGTGAGAGCCGGTAGGCGGCGCGGCTGAGCGCCTCGCTCGCGTCGTCTACCTGCGAGTCCAGCTTCTCGATGGCCTTGTCGAAGTTGGCCGCCAAGTCGAACGCCTGCCCGATGTCCTCGCGGTGCGCGAGCACGGCCTCGATGGTCCCGCCGTACTTCCGCTCCAGGTAGTCCAGCTCGCCCAGCCGCTCTCGGATTTCGTCCAACCGCTCCGGGTTGAACTCGATGCGCGCGTTGTAGTCCTGGAGGAACTGCATCGTCTCTTTGAGCATGACCTCGGCGCCGCGGATCTCCCCCAGCGTGTCCTCGAACGTGGCGTCGATCCGCGCGAGGTCCTGGACCTGGTTCCGCGCGACCACGAGCCGGTCATATAGCGCGTCGTCGCTCTCGCCCAGGCTCTCGTAGAGCGCCGCGGTCGCCTCAAACAGGGTCTCCGCGTTTTCCAACACGCGCCGCTCCGCTTCGAGATCATCGGTCTCCCCCACGACCGGCTCGACGCGGTCGATCTCTTCGATCTGGAAGCCGTACAGCTCCTTCTGCCGCGCGAGTTCGTCCTTGCGTGTAACGAGGTCCCGCCTCTGGCGCTGAAGCGCCGCGAGCGCGTCGTAGCGCGTGCGGTAGGTGCTCACCAAGCCGCCGAGCCCGCCGAAATTGTCCAGCAACTCGACGTGCGTCTCGGTCCGCAAGAGGCTCTGGTGCTCGTGCTGCCCGTGAAGGTCGATGGTGTTGCTCGCCACGTCGCGGAGCACGTCGAGCGTGGCGGGCGTGTCATTGAGGAACGCGCGGGAGCCGCGCTCGCTCACCTCGCGGCGGATCGTGAGAAGGCCCGTCGCGTTGGGCTCGATCTCGTGCGCCTCCAACAGCGCCGGCAGGCGCCCCTCGTGCGCGTTGTCGAACACGCCTTCGATGACGGCTTTCTTGGCGCCCGTCCGGAGCGCCTCCGTGCTCGCACGCTCGCCCAAGAGCAGCTTCAGCGCGCCCAGGAGGATCGACTTACCCGCGCCCGTCTCGCCCGTGATGATGTTCAGCCCGCTGTCGAATTCGACCTCGAGCTCTTCGATCAGAGCGTAATCGCGGATGTAAAGGCTTCGCAGCATGGCTGCTTCGCGGGGCGGTTGGTGAGGGCGGCGAGGTTCGGGCGGGCCTCTGGCGGCGTGGTGTCACACCCCGAAAGTTGGCGCTCCGGCGGCGGCACCGTCAGAGGCTACAACCGAAACGGGGGGTCCTGCGTCAGGCGGTGGCGAAAATGAGACGAGGCCTCCTGTGGACGGGGGGCGCCAGAGGCCAGGCTCCGCGCACGACCGCAGATCCTCCGCCCTGGGCATGAGCCGATCTGCCCCGGGATTCCGATTTCTGTTGGCCGTCACCATTCCCCGTTCATGCTCACTCCCTCCTCCCTCGCTCTCGTGGCCTTCACCGCGGTAGCCCTTGCCTCTGGCGCCGCGGCGCAGCCATGCACCACGTCCTGGGCCGCGCCCGCCGACGGCAACTGGGAAACCGCCGCCAACTGGACAGACGGCGTTCCGGACGACGCGGACGTGGCCTGCATCACTGCGGCGGGCAGCTACACCGTCACCGCAAGCCGCGGGGATAAGGCGCTGGCCGGACTGGTCATCGGAGGCGCCAGCGGCACGCAGACGCTCACGACTAACAGCCGCATCACGATGAGCGGCGACGGGACCGTCGGCACGAACGGCCGCTGGACGTTCCTGAACCGCACGCCGGGCGGCAGCGACGGCCTCGTGTTCGACGGCGGCACTGGCACGCTCGTCGTCGAGGGAGCCGTGGAGCTTCCCGACGGCGTCACCTTCCTCACGACCGGCGGCACGCTCGACGTGGCCGAGAGCGGCGTGTTTCGCATGGGCACCGGGGCCAGCGCGGGTACCGGGACCGGGCTCATCCGCGTGCGCGGCACCCTCGAAGTGGACGCCCCTAACAACGCGGGCGTCTACTCCCCCGTCGAAGTCGAGGCAGGGCTCATCCGCGTGCGGGCAGGTCGGTTCCAAATGAGCCAGGGCACGCTCCGCAACGCCTCGTTCGAGATCGCCGAGGCCGCCTCGGTGTCGATCACGTCCTCCAACAGCGGCGGCCTCTCGGGCGTGTTCACGGTGGAAGGCACGCTCTCCGGCGACATCGATGGAGCGCTCACCTTCAGTAGCGGGAGCACGCTCATGGCCGCCACGACCGGAGCGACCCTGGACGTGGGCGGCACGGGACTGCGGCTCTTCGCCGGCAGCGGGAGCCGAACGACACTCGCGAGCGAGGGCGGCATCCTCCGAAACGTCGGCCTCGTCACCATCGAGGCTCGCACCACCCAGCTCCAAGGGGCCACGCTCCGCAACGAGGGTACCTTCCGCATCGCCAACAACTCCAACCTCTCGCTTGCCGAGGGCGCACGGTTCGAGAACACCGCCAGCGGCCTGCTCGACCTGGTGGACACGGCCGGCATTTCCGGCGGCCCGGATGGAGGCCGAATCATGAGCGCCGGTCGGCTGGTGGCGCGGCTCGACGCCTCGTCGTCGCGGTCCCAGAGTATCCAGGTGCCAGTCGATCTGACCAACGCGACGGTCGAGGTGGCAGCCAACGTGCGGCTCCAGATGAGCGAGGGCGTCTGGCAGGATGTGGCGTTCGACGTGGCTGAGACAGGCGAGGTGCTGCTGACGACCTCCAACAGCGGTGGCCTCTCGGGTGTGATCAAAACCTCGGGCACGCTCTCCGGCGACGTGCAGGGATCCCTTCGCCTGAGCCGCGCAGAGATGCAGACCACTGCGACAGGAACCACGCTCGACCTCGGCGGCAACGGGTTCACGATGGCCGCCGGAAGTGGAGGCTACGCGACGCTCTCCGGAGGCCCATTCGTTAACCGGACCACCCTCACTGTGATCAGCAGCGGGAGCGGTCTCACTGACGCGACGCTCCTCAACGAGGGTACGCTTCGCATTGATGGCTCAAGCCTGATAGTTCGCGAGGGGTCCTCGGTAACGAACGCCACCAGCGCGACGGTGGACCTCGTGGGTCCCGGCGGGTTCTCAGGGTCGGGCCTGTTCGTCAACGAGGGCTTGGTAACGAAGACCGGCGGTAACACGAGCAGCTTCCGGGGCCTGCTCCGCGGCCGGCCCGGCTCCGAGCTCCGGGTGCTCGACGGACAGTTCTTCTTCCGCGACGAGCCCGCCGAGAACTACGGGGCGGGGGTGCTCCTGACGGGGGCCGGCGAGACGGCCCAGATCTACATCGGCCCGCCGCTCCAAGGCACGCTCAGCCCCGGTACCCCGGAGCAGCCCATCGCCACGTTGGCGCTCTCGAGCAGCCTCCGGCTGTCCCCGACCGAAGGTGACGCCCGCCTCATGATCGACGTCGGCGCGGGTGGCGCGAGCGATGTGGTCACCACGCAGTTCACGATCTACCTCGGCGGCACACTGGTGATCCGGCTGGCGGACGGCTTCACGCCATCGTTCGGAGACCAGTGGACCATTGTGACCGACCTCCGCAATAACCTGCCACAAGGGATCTTCGAGACCATTGAGGTGGAAGGAGATGCAGGCGGCGTCACGTTCGTGGTCGACACGTCGAACCCCGGGGCTGTAGTGCTCCGGGCCGTCGCCGGGGCCACCGTCGCCACCAGCGCTGCGGAGGTCTCCGAGGGCGAGCCCGCATCGTTCCGCATTCGCCACCCGGCCTCGCCCGAGCCTCTCCGCATCGCCTTCGAGACCGACGGCACGGCCACTCGCGTAGCGGACTACACGCTCACCGCGCGCGGAGGCGTGCTCCGCACCCAGCCGGGCACCACCGAGACCGTCGTCTCGCTGTTCGCGAGGCGTGATGCGGACGCGAGCGAAGGGCCGGAAACTGTGACGTTCCGGCTCCTCCCCAGCGGGGATGCCTCGCCCGTCGACGGCTCGACGGAAGCGTCCGTAGTGATTCGCGACGCCCCATCGTCCGACGCGCTGGCGGTGAGCGGCGTTGTGCCCGCGCGCGGCGAGAACGCGGGGACGATCTCACCCACCATCTTGGGTACGGCGCTCAATGCCAGCGCTACCGTCCATTTGGTAGGGGCCGTCACGCTGCCGGCCACACGCGTGGAGGCCGCCAGCGGCGCGGCAGGCCTCGGCGTCGTGTTCGACCTCGCCCTCGCTCCGCCCGGGCGCTACGATGTCGTCGTGGTGCAGGGCGGCGAGACGGCCACGCTGGCCGGCGCCTTCGAAGTGGTTCCTGCCCAGCGCCGCGTCCGCGTCTGGGCTGACGTGGCGGGCACGCCGGCGCCGCGGTTTGGCCGATGGAGCACGTACACGGTCTTCCTAGGAAACGACGCTGACGCCGACATCTACGACGTGGGCTTGGTGCTCCGCATCACTGACGGCGCCGAGATCGAGTTCATGGACGGGATCTTGGACCTCAGCGATCGTCCCGCCAACCTGCAAACCCTCGTGCAGCCAGCCGTGCCCGGCGTGCAATCGGTCCCGCTGTACTTCAAGAAACTCCCCGCAGGCTCTGCGAACTCGTTCCGCGTTCGTGTCCGGCCCACCTCACCGCTCTCTATCGGGGACGACGTAGGCGTGGCTTACGAGCTGTTCCCACCCGATGGGAACAACCCGGCCACCTGGAGCGGGGATTTCGAAGCCGACACGCCGTTCAACCTCGGTCTCCTGATGGGCGCATTAGCGGCGCACGTTGACGAGTACCCACCCGCGAACTATTCACTGGCCGCTGTCTCGCTCGCCAACCCGGCGCCCGAAGACGACTGCCCCCCCGACGACGACGTGATCCCGCCCATTCAAGATGTCTCGGCTGAGGACCTGATCCGGATGTACGACCAGGGTGCACGTTTCAACCGATACTACGGGTCGGACATCCAGCCCAGCACTAGCACGGCCGTCTCGGAGTTCGGGGGGTTCTCGCTGGCGGTCATCATCCCCGAGGCGGCGAGCGCGGCGGGCTACACATCCGCTGGCGCCGGCGGAATCGTAGCAGCGGGAATCTCGACGATGTCGTTTATGCGGTCCTCGGGGTTGTACTCCCGGCAGGTCATCTGTGACCGACAAGCGGAAGGCTCACTCCCACGCACCGACTTCTGCGAGCGCTACCCGCCGGCGGTCCCGGCTGGCACGACCGCGCAGGGACCGGGGACCGGAGGGGCGTGCGGCCAGACAGGAGGCTCCTTCGACCCCAACGACAAGTTCGGCCCGGCGGGGTTCGGTAGCGCCCGCTACTACGACCCCTCCACGGTTACGACGCCGTACACGATTCGCTTCGAGAACCTCGCCACAGCCTCTCTCCCGGCCCAGGAGGTCATCATCGTGGACACGCTCGATACGGCGGCGTTCGACCTCGACACGTTCTCGCTCGGACCGATCCGGTGGGGCGCAGACAAGACCGTGATGCCTCCGCCAGGGGCCACGAGCTTCGAGACCGAGGTGGACCTCTCGCCGGACCTCGATGCCACGCTGCTCATCACCGCTAGCCTGGACCCGACTACCGGGCGCGCCGTGTGGCACTTCCTCACGTTGGACCCCGACACGGGCGACCTCCCAGAAGACGGAACGGTGGGCTTCCTCCCTCCCAACCAAACCTCACCGGAAGGCGAGGGCAGCGTCTCGTTCGTCGTCTCCGCGCATGAGCGACTGGCCTCTGGCGCCGAGGTGAGCAACCGCGCCGAGATCGTCTTCGACGTGAACGAACCCATCGTCACGCCGGTCTGGACGAACACCGTGGACCGCGAGGCCCCGGCATCCACCGTGGCGGCGCTGGACGCCACGGTGGAGAACCCCATCCGGATCACCGTGAGCGCGAGCGACGCGGACTCCGGTGTGCAGCAGTATGCACTATTCGCCTCTCGCAACGGCGGTGATTTTGAGTTCGTCGCGCGGTCAGACACCCCGACGTTCGTGTTCGAGGGCGAACCGGGGAGCGTGTATGGGTTCTACAGTCTCACAGTAGACGCCGTAGGCAATGCAGAGCCTTTTAAGACCGATGCGGAGGCCACGACGACCGTCGCCGTGGGCGCCGAAGGCGGGCCGGACCTCCCAAGCGCGCTCTCGCTCTCGCCGGCATGGCCCAACCCCGTCCACACGCGTGCGGCGTTCCGGCTAGGCGTGCCGGAGGCCGGGCCCGTCCGCGTAACGGTGTTCGACGCGCTCGGGCGAGAGGTGGCACGCCTCGCCGATGGGGAGCACGCCGCCGGGTGGCACGCGCTGCCCTGGGAGGCCTCAAGGGTGGCTACGGGTGCGTACGTGGTTCGCGCGCAGTCCGCAGGTGAGACCGTGACGCAGTCCGTTACCGTCGTGCGGTAGCCTCGGCGTGCGCCTGAGGCGTCCGCGATCCCATACCGAGCAGCATGGGACCGCGGGCCTCTGGCGGGGCTATCCGCGCCCGTGGCAGTGCTTGTACTTCTTGCCGGAGCCGCACGGGCACTTGTCGTTGCGCCCGATCTGCTCGCCGACCACGACGGGATCCGCCTTGACGGTCGGGTCCTTTTCGGCGCTGCTCTGGCCGCTGGCGCCAGAGGCCCCGAACGTGGCGGCGTAGTTGGGATCGCCGGCGGCGTGCTGCGTCGTGGCGCGGCGCTCGTCCAAGCGGGGCTTGCTGACCTCCTTGACGCGGCGCGCGGCCTGGCCCTGGCTGTCGCCCTGGATCAGCGGCCCGGCCTTGAACACGAGCCCGACGACGTCCTCGTCGATGGCCGTGATCATCTCCTTGAAGAGACGGTACGCCTCCATCTTGTACTCGATCAGCGGGTCCTTCTGCCCGTAGGCGCGGAGGCCCACACCCTCCTTGACCTCGTCGAGGTCGCGGAGGTGCTCGGTCCACTTGGAGTCGATCGTGGAGAGCACGGCGGAGCGCTCCAGCGCGTCGTTGATCTCCTGGCCCTCGGTGGCGAGCACGTCTTCGGCCTGCACCATCGCGCGGAGCACGCGGCGGCCGTCGGAGAAGTCGACGAAGAACCGCTTCGGCGCCTCGGCGCCTTCGGGCGTGTTCTCGATCATCTGCCGCGCGCTCTCGTAGAACGGGCGGGCCAACGCGGCGCGCTTGCGGCGGTAGTGCGCCGTCGCCTCGTCCAGAATGCGCTCCACCAAGCCGCCCTCACCGAGGTTGTACGCGGTCTGCTGGTCCACGTCGAGTTCGAAGGCGAGCGTCCGGCGGATGTCCTCCTGGATCTCCTCGATGTCGCCAGAGGCGAAGTGCTCGCCCACGATCCGCTCGGCGAGGCCGCGGAGCATGTCGAGGATGTCGCCGCGCAGGCGCTCGCCCGAGAGGGCGTGCATCCTGCGGTCGTAGATGACTTCGCGCTGCGCGTTGAGCACGTCGTCGTACTCCAACTGCCGCTTGCGGATGGCGAAGTTGTTCTGCTCCACCTTCGTCTGCGAGCGCTCGATGCCCTTGGTGATCCACTTGTGCTCGATCACCTCGTCCTCCTCCATGCCCAGCTTGTCCATGATCCGTGCGGTGCGGTCGTGGCCGAAGAGGCGCATGAGGTCGTCTTCGAGGGAGACGTAGAAGCGGCTCACGCCGGGGTCGCCCTGGCGGCCGGCGCGGCCTCGGAGCTGGTTGTCGATGCGGCGGCTCTCGTGCCGCTCGGTCCCGATGATGGCGAGCCCGCCCATCTCCTTGACGCCTTCGCCGAGCTTGATGTCGGTTCCACGGCCGGCCATGTTCGTGGCGATGGTGACCGCGCCGCGCTTACCGGCTTCGGCGACGATCTCGGCCTCGGACGCGGCGCGAGAGGCCTTCGCGTTGAGGACGTGGTGCGGGATCTTCTCCAATTGAAGCAGTCGCGCGATGGTCTCGGAGGACTCCACGCTCGCGGTGCCGACGAGGACCGGCTGCCCCTTCTCGTGGTACTCGCGGATGACCTCGAGCACGGCCTTGAGCTTGGCGCGCTTCGTCTTGTACACCCAGTCCTCGCGGTCATCGCGGATGACCGGCTTGTTCGTTGGGACGACGATAACGGGGAGCTTGTAGATCTTGTCGAACTCCTCGGCCTCGGTCTCGGCCGTACCGGTCATGCCGGCAAGCTTGGAGTAGAGGCGGAAGTAGTTCTGGATGGTGATCGTCGCGTACGTCTGCGTAGACGCCTGCACCTTGACCTTTTCCTTCGCCTCGATGGCCTGGTGCAAGCCGTCGGAGTAGCGGCGGCCACCCAGGACGCGGCCGGTGTGCTCGTCAACGATCATCACCTTGCCGTCTTCGACGACGTACTCCACGTCCTTCTCGTAGAGCGTGTAGCCGCGGAGCAATTGGTTGACGGCGTGGATGCGCTCGGAGCGCTCGGAGTAGGCGGTGTAGAGCTGGCGCTTCTTCTCCTCCGTCTCGTTCTTCAGGACGGCGAGGTCGTTTTGCAGCTTGTTCTGGCGCTTCTCGTCGTCCAGGCTGGAATCAGTCTTGAGAGCCTCGACCATCTCGGCCTTCCGGGTCTCGTACTCACGCTCGATCTCGGCGACCTCGGAGCCCATGTCGGGGATGACCCAGAAGTCCGTATCCGTTCCCGCCTGCTTGGCGATGAACTCGCGGCCCTTATCGGTCATTTCGAGCTGGTGCATCTTCTCCTCCAGGGCGAAGTGCAGCGGCTCGTCCACCTCCGGCATCCGCTTGGCGGAGTCCTGGAGGTACACGCCCTCAATCTTGCGGATCAGAAGCTCGACGCCGGGCTCGCCCTTCATCTTGATAAGCTTCTTGTTGCGCGGGTAGCCGCGCTGCGCGCGGAGCAGCGCGAGGCCGGCCTCCTCCCGCAGGCGGGTGGCCGCCTTTTTGTCGCCAGAGGCCTCTTGCGCGTCGGCTTCGGAAAGCTTGCGCTCGGCCTCCATGACGTAGCCGGCGACGAGCTTTTGCTGGTCGCGCACGAGGCGCTCGACGTACGGGTTGAACTCCTGGTACTCGTCGGTGTCGCCTTGCGGGACGGGGCCGGAAATGATGAGCGGCGTCCGGGCCTCGTCGATGAGGACGGAGTCGACCTCGTCAACGATCGCGTAGTGGTGCTCGCGCTGGACGAGTTGGTCGGCCTCGACGACGAACGAGTTGTCGCGGAGGTAGTCGAAGCCGTACTCGTTGTTCGTGCCGTAGGTGATGTCGGCGCGGTAGGCGGCGCGGCGGCCGGGCGTGTGGGCCTTGTACTTGTCGATGCAGTCCACGGTCATGCCGTGGAAGCCGAAGATGGGCGCCATCCACTCCGCATCGCGCTGCGCGAGGTACGGGTTGACGGTGACCACGTGCGCGCCGCGCCCCACCAGGGCGTTGAGGTAGAGCGGCGCAACGGCCGTGAGGGTTTTGCCCTCGCCCGTGCGCATCTCGGCCACCGACCCGCGGTGGAGCACGATGCCGCCCAAGAGCTGCACGTCGTACGGGACCATCTGCCACTCGACGGTGGTGCCGCCGGCCTCCCACGACTTGCCGACAAAGCGACGGCAGGTCTCCTTCACGACGGCGAACGCCTCGGGGAGGATGTCTTCGAGGACGTCCTCGGCGGCGTCCAGCCAGTCCCCTTCCAGGTCGTCGAGGTCGGCGTAGAGGTCCTGCCGCTCGCGGACGCTCAGGGCCTCTCGCGCCGCGGTCTGGCCGTCGCCAGAGGCCGCTGGCGCGTCGTCGCCCGCGGCGCGGAGACGGGCGCGGAGCTCGGCCTGCTCCTGCTCAATGGGCGCGACGGCCTCTCGGATGCGGGCTTTGAACTCGGCGGTCTTGGCCTGCAACTCCTCGTCCGTGAGGCTCTGGAGGCGGTCGGCGTGCTCGTTGATCTCCTCAACGACGGGCCAGAGCTTTTTAAGCTCGCGGTCGTTGGAATCGCCGCCGAACAGTTTCTGGAGGGTCTTCAGCATGGAATAAATCCGGGGTCAATGTGGGGGCGCCGCTCAGCGCCCGGCCAGAACGATTGTCAACCGGGCGAAGCTACGACGGCGCCTCTAGCGCAACGGGCGTGCCACGGCCGGGATGCGCGCCCGTTCCGCCGACGAACGTGTTTCCGTGCGTTCTTCGGATGCCACGGGTTCCGGGTTCACAGTTGGTGGGGTCAAGACTGCCCACGTGCTCCCGCAACGCCCGAGCCGCCAGAGGCCAGGGACGCCGGCGTGCCCTGACGGCCTCTGGCGCGCGTCGTAGCTTTGACGACGCCAGCCCCCTCGCGCCCCCGAGACGTTCGAGACGGACCCGACCTCCCGATTTCCGCGCACTGCGCGCGCTGCTCGATGCCCCGTCCTCTGGCGCTCCGCGTCTTCTCCTCGCTCGCTCTCGCCGCGCTTCTCGCCCAGCCTCTGGCGGCGCAGGACAGCCGCGACACCTCGTTCGACCTCGTCCGGCTGGACCCCTCGGCCCGATCGGCCGCCCTCGCCGGCGCCGTGACGGCGCTCCCCAGTTCGGACCCCGGCGCGTTCTACGCCAACCCGGCGCTCCTGGCGCCAGAGGCCGAGAAGCAGCTCTCGCTGGGCTACCTCAACCACCTGGCGGGCGTGAGCGCGGGATTCGCGACCTACGCCCGTGAGATCCCGAGCGTCGGGCGGCTCGCGCTGGGCGTGCGCTACCTCTCCTACGGGGAGTTTGACCGCGCCGACGAGGACGGCACGGCCGATGACACCTTTGGGGCGAACGAAGCGGCGGTGAGCTTGGGCTACGCGTACGACGTCAACCGCCGCTTGCGGGTCGGCGCGACGGGGCACGCGCTGTTCGAGAGCGTCGATGGCGCCAGCGGCCAAGCGCTCGTGGCGGACCTCGGCGTGGCGTACTCGGTCCCGAGCCAGCTGCTGACGCTTTCGGCTTCGGCCCACGGCATTGGGGCGGTCACGTCCTCGCTCGGAGCGGACGACGCAGCGCTTCCCATCGACCTACGGGTGGGGATCTCGAAGCGGCTGCAGTACCTCCCGCTGACCATCACCCTCTCGGGGCATGAGCTCCAGAACTACGAGAACGAAAGCGGCTCCGCACTGGACGAGGCGTTGCGTCACGTGGCCGCTGGCGGCGAGCTCCAGCTCGGCAAGGCGCTCGCGCTGCGGGCTGGCTACCACCCCGGGCGCGCCGAGGGGCTCCGCACGGGCGGACGGCTGGACCTCGCGGGTCTCAACGTCGGCTTCGGGATCGCGACGCGTCGCGTGACGATCGACTACGCGCGGGTGGGCTGGGGCGAGTTCGGAGGCTTGCATCAACTAGGCGTGCGCCTCGGGCTGTAAGCCTCTGGCGGCGGAGCCGCCACGCCAGTCCCGCGTGGTCCCGTACGGGCGAAAGCGTCGCATGAGTAGAGAGGTGGCACCCGCGGCGGTGCTGCTCCCTCTCCACCTACGCCCCCTGTGATGCGCTCCCTCCTACTGGTCGGTTTTGTGCTGCTTTGCAGCGTCCCCGCTTCGGCCCAGATTCTGTCCTCGTCGCCCATCCGTCGGGCGCCTCAGCCTGCGGCGGCACCCACAGACGATGGACCCGAGATGGTCTGGAGGTACAGGCCGAGCGGAGGAACGTCGGCGGGCCTTTCAGGCCGGACGGGAAACCGCAGCGTTCTCGGACGCGCGCACGACGGCCTCGGAGGCGGTCCGATCTACGCGATCGAGATGGGCGAGCGGAACGACAAGCCCTGCTACATGAAGGTGTTTTACTCCTGGCAGAACGCTCAATACCGCGCGAGCAAGGAGTTCGACGTCTGTGGCTCTGCCGGCCCCACGTCTAGCAGCCGGGAGCGCATCGGCGCGGCCACGCCCGCGCAGGGCACCCGCATCCCGGCGCTGCGGAGCCTTCGCGTGTGCTCGAACGATCGAAACGGTGCCAACTACCGCGTAAAAGGGCTCCGCCTCGGCCGGGCGCGCGTGACCGAAAGCGGCGAAGGAAGCGTCCAAGCGCTCCCCGGCAACGACTACCTGCTCTCGCGCTCCAACTGCAGAGAGTGGGAGCAAACGCGAACGTGCCCGGCGAATCAGGTGATCATCGCGATTGACGTGCATTACACGCTCGAAAGCGGCCGAGGCGCCATCTCTGGCCTTACACCTCATTGCGGGGCGCCGTCGCACGAAGAGATGCAGAGCGATACGTGCCGCCCCGGCGGCTGTTAGACAAACGCCCTTGAGCGAACCGGCCTCTGGCGGCCGCGTACGCGGCCCATGCCGTCCCGACTCGCCAGAAGCCGAACCCGCCTCGCCAAGGGCGCCGAAGCCGTCGCCCGTAGGGCGGTGGAACTGGTGCCCGCACCTCAGCCACCCCTTACGCCCACGCGCTACCCGGTCGTGCTGCTGCACGGCTTCGGCGCGCTCGCGAACGTGCTGCAAGGCGGCGTGCTTCACCGCGAGGCGATGTACCTCCGCGCCAGAGGCATCCACGCCTACGCGCCGCACGCGAACCCGTACGACACTGTCGCCGTCCGCTCGGCCACGTGGGCGGAGCACCTGGAGCGCGCGATGGAGGAGACCGGCGCGGACAAACTCAACCTGATCGGTTTCTCGTCGGGCGGCTTGGACGCGCGCTGGCTGGCACGCGAGATGGGCTGGGCGGACCGCATCGCGTCGGTCGTGACGGTCTCGACGCCGCACCGGGGCACGGCGCTTGCGCAGTTCGTGCTGGACCGGCCCGAGCGGCTACGCTCGTGGGCCGTCGCGTTTATGGACTTCGTAGGCCGCGCCGCTTACGAGTTGGAGCCGCCGGACTCGTTCGGCGCGCTCCGCGAACTCACGCCGGAAACCGTCGCCGACCTCTTCCCGCCAGAGGAGACCATTCCGGGCGCGTGGTGCGCCTCCATCGTAGGCCGCGCGGGCAAGGGCACGGACGTCTCGATCACGCCGTCGCTCGCGCTCACAAACCGCATCCTCTACGCCGCGCAGGGCGTCAACGACGGCATCGTGCCGACTGACGGCGCCTGGTGGGGTGAGCGCCTGGAAACGCTCGACGCCGACCACGCGCGGCAGATCGGCATCGGGCTGTCCATCGGCTCCTCGTTCGACTCGCGGGCGTTTTTCCTTTCGATCTGCGAGCGCCTCCGCGAGCGCGGGCTCTAAGCCCCGGCCTCTGGCGAATCCCGGGCGCCTCTTGGAGAAACATCCGGCCTCTGGCGCCAGAGGCCTAGGAAGGGCGCGACCACCGCAGGGTGAAGCGGGGATCGAAACGTCCGCCCGCGTGCTGAGCGCAGCACGGGCCACAGGCCTGGGCGCGCGTAGGGCGGCGCGCACGGCGCGTCACCGTTCCGCACCCGGGGCAGGTGGCTTGCACGCCCGCCGTCCCGCCGTACGGTCCCGGTGTCTCGCCGCCCGGCCAGATCACGCGACCCGAAGCGCGGTGCACGACGTGGTGGTACGACGGTAGCCCCGCCTTCCGACAAGCCTTGCACCGGCGCGGGTGGACCGGCTGCCGGTACAGATCGCCAGAGGCCCCGCACGACGGACACGTAGAGGCGTATGGCGCGTCGGGGTTTTCCGGCACGTCGCCATCGAACAGGCGCTCCGGGGAGGCCCCGCACGCCACGGCGAGCGCCTGCCACGTCGCGTCGTGGTTGGTTCGGCCGCGTCGCTCCACGTCGATGGCGTGCGCGATCTCGTGGCGGAGCGTGTCCTCGATGTCCGCGGCCGAGAGCACCTTCGCCAGAGGCGCCGACAGCGTGATCCGCCTCTGGCGCGGGCGGCAGGCGCCGAGGCGGCGGCGCGCGCGGTCGAAGCCGAACGTCCAGCCGCGGGCTTGGAGCGGCTCGCCCAGAAGTTCGCGCCCGAGGCGGTCCATGAGCTGGTCTGCAAGGCGGGCGTGCGGGGAAGAAGCGGCCATCGGGGCGGGAGCGGGGCCGAGAACCTACGCGGCCTCTGGCGCGGGTGACCCCGGATCGCGCCAGAGGCCGTATTGAGGAGTAGCCTCCTGTCCTCCTCGTCCTGTTTCTCGATGCGCGTCCTCTTCGTTGTACTCCTCGCTGCCTTTGCTATGCCTACCCGGGCGCAGATCAACACGGAGCAGCTCCGAAAGCGGAACCAGGAAGGACTGCACCTCCAGTTGGACGCCGGGGGCGGCTACGCAGCGGGCAACACAGACTTTTTGCAGCTCTCCCTCGGAGCGCGGCTGGACGCGACCAAAGGGCGCGAGTCCGGCTTCGCCCTCGCCCGCTACACCCTCGCGGAGGCCAACGGCGACACCGACGTGAGCAACATGTTTGCGCACGTCCGCTACAACAGCAAGCTCACGCCGCTCGTCGTCGGCGAGGTGTTTGCCCAGGCCGAGCGCAATGCGCAGCAGTTGTTGGAGCACCGCTACCTCTTCGGAGGAGGCGTGCGGCTGGAGTTCGTGGAGACGGAAGCCGTCGGCGTGGCGCTCGGGACGACGCCGATGTTGGAGTTTGAGCAGCTCGCGCCAGAGGCCATGGAGGACCCCACGCAGGCGTTCCGCTGGAGCAACTACCTCGCGCTCCGGGTCGACGTGAGCGATACCGCCGAGGCGTTCAGCGTGGTGTACGCGCAGCCACGCCTGGAGGCGATCAGCGACTACCGCATCTTTTCCGAATCGCGGCTGGACCTGAAGGTGAGTGAGTACCTGAAGGTGCGCCTCCGCGGCTTGGTACGCTATGACAGCCAGCCACCGCTGGGCGTGGAGGAAACCGACGTCACCATCCTGACCGGCTTCGTGTTCAACAGCCAGGGATCCTGAGCACACTCGCGAATGGCCGCTACGCCGCGCCAGAGGCCTCTGGCGTGTAGTGTGATCCCTGAGAGTGTGTTGGAACAGGAATCTCTACGCGGAACGCGAAACCCCGTCTGGAAAGGCCGGGTTGGCGCCAAGAACACACGCAGAAGTCCATGTCAGACCTTTCGGGACGCGTCGCGCTTGTGACGGGCGCCTCCACAGGGATCGGCCGCGCTATCGCCATCGAGCTCGCTCGCCGCGGCGCGCGCGTCGCCATCAACTACCCGTTCGAGCGCGAGCGGGAAAACGCCGAAGAGACCCGCCGGCTCGCCCTCGCCGCAGCGGCGGAGGGCGCTGCGCTCCGCGAGCGCCAGAGGCCGAGCGGGAGCGTCCCAGGCGAGGGCAGCGCGGTCGCCGTGGGCTCGGAGCCGGGCGACGTCTGCTCGCTCGTCCGCGCGGACGTGACGCGAGAGGCCGAGATCGAGGCCATGTTCGAGCAGGTCGGCTCTTCATGCGGCACGATCGACATCCTGATCAACAACGCCGGCATCCAGATCGAGGAGCCGGCTTCGCACGAGACGACGGCGGAGCACTTCGACGCCGTTCTGGACGTCAACTTGCGCGGCACCTTTCTGTGCGCCCGCGAGTTCATCACTCAGGCGCTTGACGCCTCTGGCGGCGTGATCCTGAACGTCTCTAGCGTGCACCAGAAGATTCCACGGCCGCACTACCTCTCGTACGCGGTCTCGAAGTACGGCGTCCAGGCGATCACCGAAACGCTCGCGCTGGAGTACGCCGACCGCGGCATCCGCGTGGTCGCCATCGCGCCGGGCGCCACCCGCACGCCCATCCAGAGCTGGCTGCACGACGAGAAGGCGACGCAGGTCGTGGAAAGTCACATCCCGATGAAGCGGATCGCGGAGCCGGAAGAGATCGCGCGCATGGCCGCGTTCCTCGTCTCCGACGACGCCCGCTACGTCACCGGCCAGACCCTTTTCGCCGACGGCGGACTCACGCTCTACGCCGACTTCCAGGAGCCCTGGAGCGGCTGAGCTCGCCGGTTGCATCGAGGCCTCTGGCGCCAGCGGCCGTGGGGATCTGCGGCGGCCTGTTTCAAGTCTGCTTTCCCTCTCCTCCTCTCGTCCCCACTCTCTTGCACTACGACGTCTGCATCGTTGGCGCCGGCGTCGGAGGCGGCGCCCTCGCGCTGTCCCTTGCCGAGACCGGCAAAAAGATCCTGCTCCTGAACCGCCTGGGCTCGCTCCCGCGAGAGGCCGCCAACTGGGACCCCGAGGCGTTGTTCGTGGACGGGAAGTACAAGGCGGACGAGACCTGGACCGACGCCCAGACCGGCGAGACGTTTAACCCGGGCATGTGGTACTGGCTCGGCGGCAACACCAAGGTGTACGGCTCGGCCCTTCTTCGCCTCCGCCCCGAGGACTTCGAGGAATTACAGACGCTGGACGGCCTCTCTCCTGCCTGGCCTCTGGCGTACGAGGACCTCGCGCCGTACTACGACCGCGCCGAAGCGCTCTACCACGTGCACGGCAAGCGCGGCAGCGACCCGTTCGAGCCGCCGGCTCCCGGTGGCTTCCCCCACGGACCCATCGAACACGCGCCGCGAATCGCGGAGGTCGCCAGAGGCCTACAGGCCAGCGGCGTCCAGGCGTTCGAGCTACCGATGGGCGTCAAGATGAGCGAGGAGAACCCCGGGAGCGGGCCGTTTATCCTGCGCGAGACGTTCGAGGCCATGGGCCACGCGGCGTTCGATGGCTACCCGGACCTCCTGCACCTCAAGTGCGACGCCGAGGTAGCGACGGTCAAACCCGCCGCGGCGTTCGACAACGTCACGCTCGTGACCGGCGCCGACGTCACGCGGCTCGTCACCGACGCCAGCGGCCGGACGGTCACCGCCGTAGAGGCGACGGTGGAGGGCGAGGCGCAAACGTTTACCGCCGACACGTTCGCGCTGTGCGCGGGCGCGGTCAACTCGGCGGCGCTCCTGCTCCGCTCCGCGAGTGAGCAGCACCCGGAGGGCCTCGCGAACGCCTCTGGCGCCGTTGGCCGGCACTTCATGCGTCACGTGACCTCGAAGTTCTACACCGTTGCGAGCGGCACCCCCAACCCGACGCAGTTCCAGAAGACTCTCGCCGTCAACGACTTCTACTTCGGCGTCCCCGGCGACCCGGAATGGGAGAGCACGCCCCTCGGCCACATCCACCTGATGGGCAAGCACGCGTGGTGGCAGATCAAGCAAGACCTGGCCGAGGGCACGTTCTCCGACGACGAGCTCCGCCAGATCGCCGCGCACTCCGTCGACTGGTGGGTGCAGGGCGAAGACTTGCCTCTGGCGGAGAACCGTATCACCCTGGGACCGGATGGCGGCATCCAACTCGCCTACACCGAGACCAACCGCGCCGCTCAGGAAAAGCTGATGGACGTGCTGGAACAGGCCCTCCGCGCCAGCGGCTTCGACCGGTTTATCCGCGTGCCGATGCCGCTCGGCGTGGTCAACCACCAGTGCGGCACGTGCCGCATGGGCGAGGACCCGGCCACGAGCGTGGTCGACGTGACCGGCAAGGCGCACGATCTAGACAACCTCTACATCGCCGACGCGAGCGTTTTTCCTTCCTCCGGCGCCACGAACCCGACGCTTACCATCGTGGCCAACGCGCTTCGCGTGGCGGACCACCTCCGAGAGGCGTGCGGCCTGGCATAAAACTCCGCGGCCTCCGCCAGAGGCTAAAACCATCTGGCTTATGCGCGTTCTCTTCGTCGCCCTTCTCCTGGCCGCCTGTGCCAGCGATCCCGCCTCTGGCGCGCCAGAGGCCCTCCCCCCCGCTCCCATGACGCTGTTTGATTTCGACGCACCCGATGCCCCCACCTGGACTGTAGAGGACGACACCGTGATGGGCGGCCACTCCAACGGCCGCGTGGAGGTGTCGGGCGGCACGCTCCGCTTTACCGGCACGCTGGTCACGCGCGATGGCGGTTTCTCGCAAACGCGCGCCCAGAGACGTCTGGATCTGAGCGAGTACAGCGCCGTCGAGCTCCGCGTGCGCGGCGGCGGCCGCACGTTCCAGGTCGAGGTCCACGACGGTGCGCAGATCGACGGCAAGGACGTCGCACGCCGCGGCGACTTCCCGACAACCGAGGACTGGCAGACCGTCCGTGTCCCGTTCTCCAGCCTCGGCGCCACGGTCCACGGAGAGCCGGTCGAGGCCGAGCCTCTGGCGCTGGACGCTGTGGAGAGCGTCGCGCTGTACATCGCGGACGGACAGGACGGGCCGTTCGAGTTGGAGGTGGACTGGATCCGAGCAGCGGAGTAAGGCCGCCGACCACGCCCAGGGTGCCGTCCACACGCGGAGCGCAACGGTCTGGTGATCCAACGCCTGGCGGCATGAGATCGCCGCGCTTCGCTCGCGATGACACCCGTCTGGGTAGGGCGCCAACCTCTCGGAGCGGTTTGTGACGCGCCAGAGGCCGTTCCGTGGTAGGATTCGGCCTCTGGCGCCTGCGTGCCCTCTCCCGATGCGAGCCCTACGATGATCAAGAGCCTCACCCGCGCCACCGTCCCCATCCACCTCACAATCCTCGGTTGGGGCATCGCCGCGGCGGCCATCTTTGTGATCGCGCCGGAGTGGTACGACCTCAAGCTGGTCTCGCTGGCGCTGATCTTTTTTGGCTTCCTCTACGCCGTCGTGGCGGCCATGCTGCTGGTGCTCAAGCTGGGCCTGCCGGAGAGAATGAACGCCGCCGACGGCATGACGTGGGGCGAGATCGCGATGGCGGTGGGCGGAGCGGCGCTGCTCGCGGTGGTCGCGTTTTACGCCGGCGGGCTGCCAGGCCGCGCGATGGCGCTGGCAGGGCCTGCGGTCGGCGCGTTGTGCAGCGCCTTTGCCGTGGTGGCGCTGCGGCGCGCCACGCGCCGAGACGCGGCGTAGAGTCACCGGGCCTCTGGCGCCAGAGGCCTCTGGAGGCGGACGCGCGTTGTAGACTCCGGGGTCTCCCCATTGGCCCCGATGCTCCGCTTTCTCGCCCCCACCTTCGCGCTCCTGATCGCTCTGCCTCTGGCGGCGCAGGACGACCTCACCTACCAGCGGCCCGCGCCTGAACTGGCCGCGCTCGTGGACGCGCCGCGGACGCCCGCCGTCAGCCTCAGCCCCGACCGCTCGACCATGGCGCTGCTGGAGCGGAGCGGGGCGCCGTCGGTCGCCGAGTTGTCGCAGCCCGAGATCGGGCTCGCGGGCAGCCGCGTGAACCCGCGCACCAATGGCCCCTCGCGCGCGAACGGCTACACGGGCGTCGCGCTCCAAGCCGTGATGGGCGGCGAGGCGCGCACGGTCTCGGGCCTGCCGCCCCAGGCCACGTTCCGCTCCGCCGAGTGGAGCCCCGACGGGCGGCACCTCGCGATGCTGACCGACTTCGACGACCGCATCGAACTCTGGACCGTCGACGTGGCGAGCGCCAGCGGCCGACGGCTCCTGGCGACGCCCGTCAACGACGCCGCGCCGGGCTCGACGTTCGAGTGGCTGCCGTCGAGTGATGCGCTCGTCGTGCGGACCGTGCCCGAGGGGCGCGCGCCTCTGGCGCAAGAGGCGAGGGTCCCGACCGGACCCGTGGTGCAACAGAGCGACGGCGAGGCCGCGCCTGCGCGGACGTACCAGGACCTTCTCGCGAGCCCGCAGGACGAGGCGCTGTTCGACCATTACATGACCTCGCGCCTGATGGTCGTGGGGCTGGACGGGAGCACCCAGCGCTTCGGCCCCGATGCGGTCTACACCAGCCTCTCCCCCTCCCCGGACGGACGGTTGCTGATGACCGAGACCCGCCAGAGGCCGTATTCGTACTTGGTGCCGTGGTACCGTTTCCCCGTCCGCGTCGAGGTCTGGGACGTGGCCTCTGGCGAAAGCGTGCACGTGGCGGCGGAGAACCCGCTGGCGGAGCGCGTGCCCATCGCGTTCGGCTCGGTCCCGACAGGCCCCCGCTCGTTCGGGTGGCGCGCGGACGTGCCCGCGACGCTCGTGTGGACCGAGGCGCAGGACGGCGGCGACGCGAGTGCTCCCGCCGAGGTGCGCGATCAGGTCTACACCCACGCCGCGCCGTTCGCGGGCGAGCCCACGCCGCTCGTGACGCTCCCGCTCCGCTACGGCGGCATCACGTGGGGCGATGAGGACACCGCGATCGTGGAGGAGTCGATGTGGAGCGACCGGACGCGGCGCGCCTACGTGGTCGACCCGTCGCAGAGCGACGCCAAGCGCGAGCTGTTCACCGTCTCGTTCGAGGACCGCTACAACGACCCCGGCCGCCCCATGACCGAGGCCACGCCGACGGGTGCGCGCGTGCTCACGCTCGACGGAGACGCCACCTTCTGGACCGGCCAGGGCGCTTCCGCCGAGGGCAACCGGCCGTTCGTCGTCCGCCGCGACCTCGCCTCTGGCGAGACCCAAGAGGTCTTCCGTTCCGAGGCGCCGTACTACGAGTCCCCCGTCGCCTTTCTCGACGCTAGAGGCCAAACCCTCATGACGCGGCGCGAGACCGTGACCGAGCCGCCGAACTACCGCGTGCGCAACCTGGCCTCTGGCGAGAGCCGCGCCGTGACGGCGTTCCCGCACCCGTACCCAGAGCTGGCGAACATCCAGAAGGAGACCATCGAGTACGAGCGCGCCGACGGCGTGCCGCTGAGCGCCACGCTCTACCTCCCCGCGGGATATGACGCCGAGCGCGACGGCCCGCTGCCCACCCTCGTCTGGGCCTACCCGACCGAGTTCAAGAGCGCCGACGCGGCCGGACAGCGGTCCGACAGCCCGTACCAGTTCACGTACGTCAGCTACTGGGGCGCCGTCCCCTTCGTCACGCGGGGCTACGCCGTCCTGGACGACGCCTCCTTCCCGGTGGTCGGCGAGGGCGACGACCAGCCCAACGACACCTTCCGCGAGCAACTCGTCATGAACGCCCAGGCGGCCATCGACGCGGGCGTCGCCAGAGGCGTCACGGACCCGGACCGCGTGGCGGTCGGCGGGCACTCCTACGGCGCGTTCATGGTCGGCAACCTCCTCGCGCACTCCGATCTCTTCGCGGCGGGCATCGCACGAAGCGGCGCCTACAACCGCACGCTCACGCCGTTCGGCTTCCAGCGCGAGGAGCGCACCTTCTGGGACGACCCGATGCTCTACTTCGGCATGAGCCCATTCATGCACGCCGAGAAGATCGACGAGCCGATCCTGATGATCCACGGCCAGGCCGACAACAACCCGGGCACGTTCACCATCCAGTCCGAACGCCTCTACGGCGCCATCAAGGGCCTGGGCGGGACCGCGCGCCTCGTCCTGCTCCCGGCCGAGAGCCACGGCTACTCCGCCCGCGAATCCCTCTTGCACATGCTCTGGGAGGAGGACCAGTGGCTGGAGACGTACGTCAAGAACGCTCCCTCGCCAGAGGCCTCTGGCGGCGATGCGTCCCCCTCGGACGCGGGCCGCTAATCCAGAGCACTCGTCTGGGTCTGTGCCTCGCGGAAGCGTGCGTTCGCTGATCGTCTCGCACGCGACCGCCCCGCCCACCACTCGTCATTCCCGCGAAGGCGGGAATCCAGGGTACCGGGGAATCTTACCCGTTGGCCTGAGAAGCGCCGGACGCGCGCGAGTGGCTGCCATCTTCGCCTTCTTCCCTCCCTGCATGCCAGAGGCCTCTGGCGCCTGCGTTGCTCGTCACTCTGGATTCCCGCGTTCGCGGGAATGACGCGGTTGGAGGGTCGCGAGATGCGACACCGCAGCCCCGCGCTGAGAGGGGGACTGAACACGAGTCAATCCACGCGTGACGCACGGGCAAGCCGTGCAGCCTCTGGCATCCCCTCGCCACACCCAACGCCTCCGGAGCCAGAGGCCTCACCCAACACCATGGCCCGCTCTCCCCTCTCCGCCCTCGCGGCCTTTTCGGTCCCGGTCCACCTCAACATCTTCGGGTGGGGCATGGCCGCTGCGGTGGGCTATGCGCTCGCGCCAGAGGCCTTCGCCTCCCCGGTCGTGGGCATCGGGATGGTCCTGTTCGGGTTTCTGTTTGGCGTCGTGGCGGTGACGCTGCTGATTATCCGTGTGGGCGCGGAGGAGCAGGCGCGACAGGTAAAGCAGATGTCGTGGGGGGCGATCTCGCTGGCGCTCCTCGGCGCGGTGCTCCTTCAGGCCGTCGCGATCCGGACCACCGGGACGCTGGCGCTCGGAGCCGCAGTGGCGGCGCTCGCCGTGGGTGTTCTGGTCGGCCTGCTCAGCGTCAGGAGCTTGAGGCGCGACACGTAGCGCTTGCCCTTGCATCGCCAGAGGCCTCTGGCGTTGCACGGTGTAGCACCATGCACCCGGCTCTCCTACAGCGTCACCCCGCGGGAAGCGAAGCGACGAGGGGTCTCAACTCGGTCCCCCGCGCCACGAGAACGGTCGCGCCGGACTGAACCTCCATATCGAGATCCCTCGGCTGCGCTCGGGATGACGTTGTAGGCGCCGCTGCGTACGGCTGCGTCCTTCCGCCAGAGGCCTCTGGCGAGACCCGGCGCATCGAGAGGGGGATCGTCTCCATACGATGAGCGCGTCTCTCAGACGTCAGCGCGGGACCGCCGGGCCGGCCGTGCCCGACCGGAACCAGACCTCGGCGTAGCTGCCTCTCGCGTACTGCTCGTCCACGCGGCCTCCATAGGTCTCGGAGCCTGTGTTCCAGACCATGTTGTCTTTGGGGTTCTTCCCATTGGCCTGGTTGTAGGCGCCCTGCTTGAAGTACTGAAGCTCGCCCGCGTAGGCCGTTGGACGCTCGGTTCCGTCCTGGCCTGTCGACGCAAAGACCGAGAGCACCTGCTGAGGCACATCCGAAGGCGCCGAATACTCAGACGCTATCAGGCTCTTCGCGAACGTCTTGACCTCGTGCCCCTCGCGCCGGAACGACACGTGCATCACTCCATCCGTCACGTTGATCTCGTAGCTGAACTCCTCGCCCAGAGCCAGCCCGTCTTGGGGCTCGTCGGGGTAGTCGTCCGGGCTGGACCCTACGACGGAGAAATCGTGCCCCCAGACCGGAATCGAGACGTCCCACCGTTCGGAGTTGTCCCCCTCGGTGTTGATCTCGTAGTTCCAGAACACCGACCCGTTCTCGTGGCCTGGAAACTTCTTGTAGTAGATCTTGATGGGCTCGTTCTCATGGCCTTCGGAGCTATGAATCTGCCCCACGACGACAGAGAACGCAGCCGGAACCCGGGCATCGCCCGTCGTCGAGACGTGCATCACTTTGAGCGTGCCCTCTAGCCTGCCGCCGACCTCCGGCACCCACTCTGGAAGATGCCGTAGCTCGGTTCGCGTGTTGGACGAGTTCGGTGTTGTGCCTCCAGAGTTCGGTGTTTTGTACACCACCCAGTCGGCGTCGTCGCAGGCGGTGTAGAAGTAGCGCTCGTCCTCGAAGCCCAGCAGGTCCTCGACGGTCTCGCCCGAGCCAAGCGTGATTTTCCACGTGTCCAGCGCCGGCATGACATCGCTCGGGACCTCAGGGCACGCCCGCGCAGCGCGTTCCGACTCGCCAACCCCGGCGACTCTGGTGCAGGCACCGAGCCCCAGCGCGATCGCCAGTGACACGGCGAGAGTTGTTCTGGACATATCGAACGGCACCCTGACCGCGTGTGTGGTGACTGACGGGTCCCCCGCTCTGTGATCGTGTGGAGGCCCGGATCGTCAACGTACGCGGTAGGCGTTCGGCGTGGCAACGGTGCAGATGGGTCCCGCCAGAGGCCTCTGGCGCCACAACGCCCAAACTCCCCAAACGGGTGTCATCGCGAGGAGCCCGTTCGGTTAGCGCTCAGGACAGGCTCCGCGACGCAGAGATCCCCTCCCTCAGCGCTCGGCTGCACGAGATCGCGTCGCTCGCGCTCGCAATGACACCTGTTTGGATAGAGGGGCTACGCTCCCGCCTCCACACCCAGGTCCGCCAGCGCCTGCAGCGCCGCCGCGCGGCCGGTCGCGAGGCAGCCCGTGATGAGCCAGCCGCCCGTCGGCGCCTCCCAGTCCAGCATCTCGCCAGCGGCGTAAACGCAGTCGTGGTCCTTCAGCCGGAACCCGTCCAGCGCGCTGAACCGGAGGCCGCCAGAGGTCGAGATCGCGTCGTCCATCGGCATGAGGCCGGCGTGGTTGATGGGGAGCGCTTTGATGGTGCTCGCGAGGTCCGAGCCAAACGGGCGGCCGAACTCGTTGAGGAGCGCCGCGCGCGCGCCTTCGATGCGCAGCGCTTTGCGCAGTCGGGTCGCGAGGCTCTGCTTCGGGCTCAGCCCGGCCAGACGCTCCCGGATGGCCTCTGGCGAGAGGTCGGGGAGCAGGTCCACCGCCAGAGGCGCGCCCTCGCGGACGGCGCGGCTGACGCTGTAGATGCCGCCGCCTTCGAGGCCGGTGGCCGCGATCACGGCCTCGCCGCGGCTGCTGAGCTCGCCCGCGTGCCACGCGACGCCCTTGATGGGGGCACCGTGCCATCGCGCCATGTGCGCGGACCACTCCACCCGTAGCCCGACGTTGGCCGCCCCGAACGGCGCGACCCGGTCCGGGAAGCGCGCCGCCCACGCGCCGTCGCTGCCCAGCCGGCGCCAACTCGCGCCGCCCATCGCGAGAATCGTCACGTCGGCGCGGATCTCCTGCGGACCCTCTGGCGTGTCGAAGAGGGATCGCCCGTCGCGCCAGCCGGTCCACCGCCACCGCGTCCGGAGTTGCACGCCGCGAGCGTCCAGCCGCCCCAGCCACGCGCGCAGCAGCGGCGACGCCTTCATCGCGACCGGGAAGACGCGGCCCGTGGAGCCGACGAACACCTCCTGGCCCAGGCCTGTGGCCCACTGCGTGACCTCTGGCAGGCCGAACGCGGAGATCGCGCGCGCGAAGGCGGGCGAGACGGCGCCGTACGTCTGGGTGAAGCGGTCGTCTTCTTTCGTGAGGTTGAGGCCGGACTTGCCCGCCATCAGGAATTTGCGAGCGGGCGTCGGCATCTGGTCTGCGACGACGACCGAGACGCCCGCTTCGGATAGTACCTCGGCGGCCATCAGCCCGGCCGGCCCCGCTCCGATGACGAGCGCCCGGATATCCGTCCGGTGGGGGTCGCTCTGGGGTCGTGTCGTCATGGTCGGGACAAGGGCGGACGGCAGGCTACGCCACCGCGGGTCTCATCCCTCTGAAGTTTGGACCCGAGTTGTAGCCTCTGGCGCCAGAGGCCTCTGGCGGTGGGCGCGCTGGGGTTCTCAGGCCGATTGCGGGCTCCGCAAGAGAGGAGGCCGCGCCATTGGATTACATCGCGCCAGGATGCTTTACTAGCCGCCCGAAAAAAACGCTTGTATCCGTTCTGTAAACCCAAAAACGCTTCCTCGCTTGACTGATGTTGCCACTGTCACTACTGGATGGCTGGAAACCGGGACGTACCACTCGTATGAGTCAGCGGCGGAAGGGTCTTGCCGCCAAGACCAATACCTTTCACGTATCAGAACATGAACGTCAGATTTTGTTTCTATAATTTTAACTGGTATGAAATCTGGGCCGAAGCAATCATTCGTATTCAAAACATCACAATGGTAGGCAAACGACACACCATCAGCCTCAACCACCCCATAAGCACCCCATCCATCTACAGAGTCAAACAAGCTAAATTCACTAGCCTTATGAGGAAAGAAATCAGGATATTCTGCCCTTGCTTTCTCTAAAATCTGATCATGCAAAGCGTAAGAATACTCGATTGTCGATCTGGTATACAACGCCACCTGAGGATCATACTGGTGATCAAGCCGGGCCTGATACACAGACCCAATCAAGTCGTCTTCACTTTGCCACATATGCCATGAGCCAATCGAAAGAGCCGAACAACTCATCATCGACAATATCACCCCTGTCACACCAATAGAAACAAATGAGAATACCAGGCGCCTCCAAAACCAGGCAGCCTCCATAAAGCGAGCAACAGAACGAATACTATTCATGACTAAAGAATCTTCGCATTGAGCGATTTTTCGTTGGAATTAGCACCGTACGCGCCTCTAGCGTTGCAACGAGGCGGGCCATGTGCCGCCCAGATCGAAAGGAGTAACGATCTCGCAAGAGGAATTCAAAGCGTGCAGCATACGTCATGGTCTCTCCTACCTGTACGGACACGAGTGAATTCGGTCCTACCAGAGGCCTCTGGCGCACCCGTCGCGCGTCCGTGGTAGAATCCGGGCGTCTCCCCCGCCCCGCCGATGCTCCGCCTCACCGCTCTCCTCGCCCTCACCCTCCTCGCCTCTGGCGCCAGAGGCCAAGACGACGCCCCCAAGTGGGACGTAAGCGCCGCCCACGGCCCCACGAGCACCGTCGCCTTCGAAACAAGCGAAGGCACTTGGATGAGCATCGACGTGAGCCCCGACGGGCGCACCCTCGTCTTCGATCTCCTCGGCGACCTCTACACGCTGCCTCTGGCGGGCGGCACGGCCACGCGCATTACCAGCGGCGCCGCCTACGACGTGCAGCCGCGGTGGTCGCCCGACGGCTCGCGCATCTCGTTCACATCCGACCGCTCCGGCGGCGACAACATCTGGACGATGGACGCCAGAGGCCAGGACATGCAGCAGGTCACGGACGAGAGCTTCCGCCTGCTCAATAACGCCGTCTGGACGCCCGACGGCGACTACCTCATCGCGCGGAAGCACTTCACGGCCACGCGCTCGCTTGGCGCGGGCGAGATGTGGATGTACCACCGGACGGGCGGCAGCGGCCTCCAACTGACAGAGCGCCCCAACGACCAGCAGGACGCCGGCGAGCCCGCCGTCTCCCCGGACGGCCGCTATGTCTACTTCTCGCAGGATGTGACGCCCGGGCCCTTCTTCGAGTACAACAAGGACCCCAACGGCGGCATCTACGCCATCAAGCGGCTGGACCGCGAGACGGGCGAGATCGAAACCATCCTCGGCGGGACCGGCGGCGCCGCGCGTCCTGAGCCCTCCCCCGATGGCCGCCACCTCGCCTTCGTGCGGCGCGTCCGCAACGAGAGCGTCCTCTTCGTCTACGACACCGTAACCGGCGCGCAGCGCCCGCTCTGGGACGGCCTCTCGCCCGATCAGCAGGAGACGTGGGCCGTCTTCGGCGTCTACCCCGGCTTCGCATGGCTGCCCGACGCCAGCGCCCTCGTCGTCTGGGCGCAGGGCGGCCTCTGGCGCGTCGATGCCCAAACCGGCACGCCCACGCCGATCCCCTTTACCGCCGAGGTGGAGCAGACCGTGACCGAGGCCGTGCGCTTCCCCGTGGACGTGGCGCCAGAGGTCTTCGACGTCAAGATGCTCCGCGACGCCGCGACCTCGCCTGACGGCCGCACGCTCGTCTTCAGCGCCGTCGGCCGCCTCTGGCGCAAGGTAGGAGACCGCGAGCCGCAGGCGATCCCCACCGGCGAGGGCTTCGCCTTCGACCCCGACTTCTCCCCCGACGGACGCCAGATGGTCTTCGCGACGTGGAGCGACGAGGCCTTCGGCCAGATCCACGTCCTGAACACCGCCTCTGGCGCGATCCGCACGCTCCCCCTGGAGCCCGGCCACTACGCCACGCCGCGCTTCTCGCCCGACGGCCAGATGATCGTCTACGCCCGCGAAGGCGGCAACAGCATGCGCGGGCCGCTCAACGGACTCCGCACCGGCCTGTACATGACGGCCGCCTCTGGCGAGGGCGAGCCGCAGATGATCGTGGACCACGGCCGCGAGCCTCGCTTCACGCCCGACGCGCGCATGGACGGAGGTCGCGCCAGAGGCCGCATCACGTTCCTGGACGGCGGCGGCCTCAACAAGACCTTCCGCTCGGTCGACCTCGACGGCAGCGACGAGCGCACGCACTTCACGCTCAAGTACCCGACCACGGTCGTCCCCAGCCCCGACGGACGGTGGGTCGCCTTTAACGAGGCCTTCAACGTCTACGTTGCGCCCTTCGCCCTCACCGGTGCGGAGTACGACCTGAACAAAGACACCGAGGCTGTCCCCGTCTCCCGCCTCTCGCGCGACGCCGGGACCGACCTCCACTGGACCGACAACACGACGCTCCGCTGGCTCATCGGCCCCGAGGTCTACACCCGCTCCCTCTCCGACGCCTTCGCGTTCGTGGACGGCGCGCCCGCTTCCCTGCCGAAGCCGGATTCCGTCGGCGTGCCCGTCGGCCTGCGGCTCCCGCACGACGCGCCCAATGGTGCCATCGCGATCACCGGCGCACGCATCCTCACGATGGACGGCGACCGCGTGATCGAGAACGGCACGGTCGTCGTGACCGGCAACCGCATCACCGCCGTCGGCGAAGCAGGCGAGGTCACGGTCCCCTCTGGCGCCGAGGTCATCGACGGCCGCAACCACACCATTATGCCGGGCATCGTGGACGTGCACGCCCACGCGGGCCACTTCAACGGCGGGCCGGTCCCGCAGACCGTCTGGCAGTACTACGCCAACCTCGCCTACGGCGTCACGACCGCGCACGACCCGAGCGCAACGACCGAGACGGTCTTCACGATGGCCGAGATGGTCAAAAGCGGCGACCTCGTCGGCCCACGCATCTTCTCCACCGGCACGATCCTCTACGGCGCCGACGGCGACTTCCGCGCGACCGTCAACTCCCTGGACGACGCGTACTCCCACATCCGGCGCATGAAGGCGACCGGCGCCATCTCGGTCAAGAGCTACAACCAGCCGCGCCGCGACCAGCGCCAGCAGATCCTCAAGGCCGCCCGCGACCTGGAGATGATGGTCGTCCCCGAGGGAGGGAGCACGTTCTACCACAACATGAACATGGTCATCGACGGCCACACCGGCATCGAGCACGCCGTGCCCGTCGCGCCGCTGCACAACGACGTGCAGAGCCTCTGGCGCGCGACCGAGGTCGCGTACACGCCCACGCTCGTCGTCGGCTACGGCGGCCTGTGGGGCGAGAACTACTGGTACGCCAAGACCAACGTCTGGGAGGACGGCCGCCTGCTCACGTTCACGCCGCGCACGCTCGTCGACGCCGTGAGCCGCCGCCGCACGCTCGTGCCCGACGACGAGTACTGGCACGTCACGCTCGCGGAGCAGACCAAAACGCTGACCGACCTCGGCGTGGGCGTCCAGCTCGGCGCGCACGGCCAGATGCAGGGGCTCGCCGCGCATTGGGAGCTCCGGATGTTCGGTCAAGGCGGGATGACCAACATGGAAGCCCTCCGCGCCGCCACGCTCAACGGCGCCGAGTACATCGGCCTCGACGGCGACCTCGGCTCGGTCGAGACCGGCAAGCTCGCCGACCTCATCATCCTCTCGGCCGACCCCTCGGCCGACCTCGCCAACATCTCGGAGATCCGCTACGTCATGGCCAACGGCCGCCTCTACAACGCCGACACGATGGACCTGGTCGCGCCAGAGGCCACGCCCCGCCCGCCCTTCTGGTTCGAGAAAGACGGTTCCTCCGACGGCGACGTGTGGCAGGGCTGGACGCGCCACACCGACTGAGCCTCTGGCGCCAGAGGCCTGTCGCTTTGGGCCAGCGCAGGCTAGAGCGCGGTGAGGTCCTCGCGTCCATGCAGGTTTGCCTGTGTGGACGCGTCCGTTGTTGTGCGCAGCACGGCGCCAGAGGCCTCTGGGATCACGGCCGCCGTGACAGCCATGCGTGGAGGAGGCCCGCCTGGAACACCTGCACCGGCGTCTCAAACCCGCCCGACCTGAGAATGGCGGTCACCTCCGAAGGATGCAGGACCGCAACATCCTTCGCGTACGCCTTCCGGGAGCGCTCCACCTGTTCGGCGGACACGTCCGCGCCGGCCATGAGGGTCAGCCATGCGCGAAGGAGCACGTCGAAGGCGTCCGAGCCTGCCCCCCTGGCCAGATCCGAACTCGCCAGAAGCCCGCCCGGCCGAAGCCTTTCCGCGATGCCGCGGAAGAACCCCGATCGCGCCTCGCGGTCGAGGATGAACTGAGACACCAGGAAGCACGTCGCGGCATCGTGAGCGTCCTCGGTGGGAAGCGAGTCGAGGTAGCCCTGATGGAACACACACCGGGAGGCGAAGCCTTCGCGCTCAGCCCGCTGGCGGCACACGTCGAGCATCGTGCCGGAGGGCTCTACCGCCGTGAACCGCCAGGCCGGAAAGCTCCGAGCGAGGTACGCCAGTTCCACCCCCGTTCCGACCCCGACGCACAGAACGCGGGCGTTGGTCGGGAGCCCGACAAAGGCGGTTTTCACGAGCAGGTACAGCGCGTCGCGGAGCGGCGCCATCCCTTCCCACTGGGCGTCGTAGCCCTTGGCCTGCTTGTCGAACACGGCCACGAGTTCGTCCTTTCGCATCGAGTCTCTGAGGGGCTGAGTGAGCGGAAGTAAAGCCACACATCGTCTACTCGTTTAGCAGAAGCATGCGGCCTCTGGCAAGGGATAGCGGACCAACCTAGCGCCCCGGCTCCAGAGGCCAAACGGATCGGAGGCGGAGCTTTCGGAGCGACGGCGCGTGTACGCCTTTCCTCTCTCCCCCACCCTCTCTCATGAACAACCTCTTTCGCGGACTCATCGCCGGCTACGGCGCCAAAAAGCTCGGCGGCGGCTGCTTCTCTACCGTCCTCATTTTCGTGCTCCTCTGGGTTCTCCTCGGCCAGTGCGGCGCGACCTATGACCCGAACGATTACCCGCAGGACGTGCCGGCAACGGTCTCCGTCGAGACGGCTCCAGCGGCCGCCCCGGCCACGGCTCTCGCGCCTGCCCAATAGGGCGTACTACCCCAAAGGTGTCCTCGCGAGCGCAGCGCGGCGATCTCGTGACGCCGAGTCGCGAGGCCGCTGTGCTTGCCGTGACGACGAGCACAACGGGTACTAGGCGATCCACGACGAACGGCCTCTGGCGCGCGCCAGAGGCCGACTTTTAGGTAGCAGCGGTGACGCGCTCACCACGCGTCCCACTCTGCTGCCTCTGGCGCCAGAGGCTACTCCTCGCGCATCGCGAGCGCGGGGTCGGCGCGGCCCATCGCCCAGGCGGGGTAGATGCCAGCCAGAAGCGCGGCCACGACGGCCAGCGCGACGGCCTGAACGAGGATCCAGGGATCGACCGTGAACGCGAGCGTCCAGCCGAAGGACCGGACGTTGACGACGTAGACGAGCACCCAGGCCAGCGAGAGCCCGAGCGGGAGGGCGAGCGCGCCCGCCCAGAGGCCCATGAGCCCGGTCTGCGCGAACACCATCCGCGCGACCTCGCGCCGCGTCATGCCCTGCGCGCGCAGCATGGCCAGTTCGCGCTTGCGCTCCAGTTGCAGCGCCATGAGCGCCGAGAGCACGCCCACGAATGCCACGAGGACGGCCAATAGCCGCAGCACGTTCGTCACCACGAACGTCTGGTCGAAGATCTCCAGGCTCGCCTCGCGCAACGACCGGTTGCTGCGCACGACGAGCCTCTGGCGCCCCTCGCTCGCCGCCTTCGCGCGCTCCGTGAGTTCCTCGGGGTCGACGCCAGAGGCCGCCGTCAACGCGAGGCCCGAAAGTCCGGGGTCGCGGTAGGACTGGAGAAACGTCTGCTCGTCCATCATCACCACGCCGAGGTCGTTGCCGTAATCGTAGTAGATGCCGGAGATGGGGTAGGCGCGCTCGCCCTCGTCGGTCGGCAGGCGGAGCGTGTCGCCCACGCCCACGTCGAAGCGGAACGCGAAGGGCTCGCTGACCGCCACCTCGCCTCTGGCGGCGGCCTCGGCCACGCCAGAGGCCGTCCCGGCTTTGTAGCGGTAGATCCCGGCGCGCTGGCCGTCGATGTTGGTGACAACGAGATCGATAGGACCGCCGTCGGTGTCGAGTTGCTGCGTGCGCACGCCGTCAGCGCGGGCGACGCCGTCGAGCGCGATCAGGTCCTGCGTCACTGACGGATCCAGGAATCCGCCGCCGCGGCGGAAGACGGTCGCAGGAGGCTGGATGTAGACATCGGCCTGGAGGACCGAGCCCAGCCAGTCCCCGACCGTCGCGCGAAACGACGACACCATCACGCCCACGCCGACCGTGCTCGCCACGGCGACGGCGAGGGCCGCGACGGCGATGGCGGTCCGGCTCAGGCTCGCGTTGATGCCTCTGGCGGCCATACGCCCCACGGGCCCGAAGATCCGCGCGAGCGCGCCAGAGGCCGCGTTGGAGAACAGCCGCGTGGCCCACGGCGCCGCGAGGGCCGCGCCGACGATCACGAAGAGGAGCCCGACGTACGCCAGCGCCACACCTGCGGGAATCAGGAACACGACGACGCCGAGAAGCGCTGAGCCCAGCCCGGCCAGCGCCAGAAGCCCGGCGCGGTCGGCCAGGTTGTCCTCTTGCTGCGAGCGGCGGAGCGCGCTCGCGGGCGCGACCGACGCGGCCTCCCAGCCCGGCCCGAGCGCGCCGAGCGCGGACGACCCCAGCCCGAGCGCGACGCCCTTGGCGAGGCTCCACGGATCGAGCGAGAGATCGCGCACGCGCACGACGAAATAGAGGTCACCGATAGTCTGCGTCACGAGCCGCACGAGCCCGGTCCCGAGGAGAACACCGAGCCCAAGACCGATAACGGTCCCGACGGCGCCGACCACGAGCGCCTCGCCGATCACGAGCCGAAACACCTCGCGCCGCGTAACCCCCAGCGCGCGGTACGTGCCCAGCAGCTGCCGCCGCTGCACGACCGAGAACGTGATCGTGTTGTAGATCAGGAACAGCCCCACGACGAGCGCGAGCAGGCTCAGCGCGGTGAGGTTGAGCCGGAACGCCGCCGTCATCGTTTCCAGCGCGTCCGCTTGCGCCGATGCGGGCCGCACCTCCAACCCCTCCGGGAGGTCTGCCTCAATCTCCGCCAGCAGCGCCTCGCCTCTGGCGTCATCCGGGATCAGCAGGTCGATTCGCGACAGGCGGTTTGTGGTACCGGGTACGAGGTACGGGGTACCGCTTAGCGGCTCGGCCTCGCCAGTACCCTGTACCTCGTACCCCGTACCTCCCTGCCATTCCTGCGCCGTCGCCACGTCCACCACGAGGAGGTTCTGGATCGCGCGGCGCGAGCGGTCGTCCTCTGGCGTGAGCACCCCGAGCACGACCGCCATCTCCTCGCGCCCATCGACTCGGAGCGGGAGCGAGTCGCCTACCGCCACGCCCAGTTCCTCCGCCGTACCGGCCGAGAGCAATGTGCCACCAGAGGTCGTGAGCAGGCCCGGCAGGTCCACGCCAGAGGCCCCTTGCGGCGCGATAAACGGCCGGAAGTCGGACTCGGCGAAGAGATCCACGCCGAACACCTGCAGCACACGCTGGGAGTCGGCTTCGGGCCGCGCGTAGCCCTCCACGACCGGCGCGGCCTGGACGCCTCTGGCGACGGTCAGTTCGCGGTACAGGTCGCCAGGGACGCCGCCGGGACCGCCCACCACGACGTGCGTCGCGCGGCCGCTCAGACTCTCGGACGACAGGCGGAAAGCCTTCGTCGCGCTCGCATTCGCGAGGTCGACCGCCACCACGACGGCCACGCCCAGCGCGACGCCCACCAGGGAAAGCGCCGTGAGCCACGGGTGACGGAACAGGTAACGGCGGCTGCTTCGGGCGAGCATCTAATTGGTACGGAGGCGGCTCGCCAGAGGCACGAGGTCGGCGTAGGCCTCTGGCGCGAGACGCCAGACGGGGCCATCGGGCTGTGAGACGACGGCGACGCCATCGGGACGCTCTTGGAGGAATAGCGTGCGCCCGGAGTCGTCCACGAAGACGAAAGTGATAACGGCGGTGTAGTTGGCCTGCACGTCGGCGGGGGTCATGTCGCGGTATGTGCCGGCGCCTTCCAGCGGCGCGAACCGGGCCAGCCAGGCGTCGATGGCCTCTGGCGACGCCGCGCCCGCGTCGATGCCCTCGCGGACATCCATCCGGTCTAGGTTGACATCGTAAGCGCCCTCCGCACTCTCGACGGTTACGACGCCGACCTGCCCGACTTCGACAAAGACGACCTCGTTGGGGCCTGCTTCGCGCGTGGGCGCCGCCTCAGGCCCAGCGATGTCCCCGATGCGGGGCGGCACGGCGCCCGTTGCGGTCTCGTTGCTCGTGACTTCCACGTCGCCGGTCGCCGGCGCCTCTGGCGCGGGATCGGAGCCACAGGCTGCGAGCAGCAGCAGGGCGAAAGGCAAGAGGTATCGCATCGGTCAGGTCCGGAGAGTCGTGGCCCGGTGAGACGAGCCCCGCGTGACCGGGGTCCCGGCCTTCTCTCCCCTCGCCAGAGGCTCACACGAGCCCCACGAGTTGGCCGATGCCGTACAGCGTAAAGCCGCTGGCGAGCAGGACGTGAAGCCCCAGTCCCAGCCGGTACATCAGCGGGACCGTCCGCCAGCGGCCCTGGGTCAGGTTGCCTTCGATCACGACAAACGCGAGCCGCGCGAACAGCACCAGACCGAGCGGGAGCGTGAGACCGGTAGCGATGAGCAGCACGAACGCGAGGCCGGCCAGCAGCACGAACGACAGGCCCATGAGAAGGCCTCGGAGGGTGACGGTCTTTGAAGTAATGTCCAGAGAGGTGGAGGCAGGCCGCGAACAAAACGTGCCCCGCCAGAGGCCTCTGGCGGGGCACGGAGCTATGCGCGAACGGGCGGCTTAGTCGCGCGACATGAAGAGGCGCAGCACGTACCAGAACATCAGCGCGACCGACGCGAACAGCGCAAGAGCGGCGCCGACGTAGCGATCCTCCGGGTAGTGGTGGATGATGTTCGAGGTGTCGTAGAGAATCGCCGCTCCTGCGAGGCCGATCATCAAAACCGAGAACCACGTGCCGAGCGAAAACCCGAACAGCACAGCCGATACGATGGCGACGATCGCGAGGATAAAAGCCCACTTCAGGATGCCTCCAAGGAACGAGAAGTCCTTGCGCGTCCAGAACGCGATGCCGGTAAGCCCCGCGAGGCCCAAAATGGTGACCCAGGCGGCGTCGTTGATCAGCTCCATTCCGCTGTTCGTGTAGTACATCGCCATGAACAGCAGCGGGACGAAGATGATGGCCTCCGCCAAGACGAACGCCCCGAGCGCCGCGTACTGCGCAGCTTTCGATTCCGCCGTCATCGCCGCGCGGCTGGCGAACCAGCTCACGGCCACAAAGCCTCCGAGCACGAGCAACCAGCTCACACTCGTCATCGCTTCTGCCATGGGCTGAGCGATACCCGAGGCAAAAAAGGCGTACTCGATCGCGACGAACAGCAAAATCGCGCCGATGAGGTGGGTGTAGGTCCGAAGGATGAAGTCGGCCCGCGTGCTGGCGTCTCGCTCCGCGACGGGGACCCGGTAGGTCGTTTCCATGAGGTGTGGGGGTGGGTGTTTGGGGATTCTACGCCCGCTGGGCGCGGAGGTCCCCGCCGGAGGCGGAGGGTGCGGCGGCCTCTGGCGCTGCGTCAAAACGGCGAACGTCGAAAAGGTCGGCGGCGGGATCTTGATCGCCGAGCGTGCGCCGAGCGAGGAGGCGGCCAAAACGCGCCGAGTACCCCATCCCGTGCCCCGTGAACCCACTCGCGACGACCGCGCCTGGGATCTCGGGCACGTCGGCGACGAACGGGAGTCCGTCGGGTGAGAAGCCCATCGTGCCGCTCCACCGCTGCTCCACCTCTGGCGTGCCCGCGGCAGGAAAGTGAGCGGCGAGGTACGCCTCCAGATCGCCTTGAAGCGCCGTCGTGGCGTCCTCGTAGCCTACCTCGGCATCGCGGTGGAGGTGGCGCGCGCCCCCCAGGAGGAGCCGCCCGTCCTGCCTCTGGCGGAGGTAGTAGTAGCCGTCGTGGCTGTACACGGGCACGTCCAGAATCGGCGCCAGAGGCGCCGTCGCAAGCATCTGGGCGCGCACTGGCCGCACGAGATCCGCGAAGGCCGGCAGGACGCGCGGGAGGTACGCGTTCAGGCACACGACGGCACGCTCGGCGCGGACCTCGCCCCGGGCCGTCTGCACCGCCACGCCACCGCCTCTGGCGGCAAGCCCGGTCATGGGCGAGCGGTCCAGCACTGTCGCGCCTGAGGCCCGCGCGAGGTAGCGCACGTAGGCGGCCGGGTCAAGCGTGCCGCCGGTTTCGACCCAGAGCCCACCGCGAAAGCCTCTGGCGCCAGAGGCCGCGAGGCGTTTGTGGAGCGCGTCGGGCGGGAGCCACTCGGTGCCCTCCAGAACGTCCGCCTGGCGTTGCAGCATCGTGGCTTCGTCGTCGTCGCCAGCGGCGATAAGGCTGCCGGTCCACGTCAGGCCGAACGCATCGCCGTCCATCTCGCGGATGGCGTCGGCGTTCTCGTGGGTGAAGCGCCAGAGGCGACCAGCACGCTCGCGCTCTGCGGCGTTTGTGCTTCCCGGGTCGGCCCCCGGTGCGCCGAGCAGGACGAAGCCCGCGTTTCGGCCGCTGGCGCCAAACGCGAGGTGCTCCGCCTCCACGATCACAAGGCGGAGCGTCGGATCGGCCTCGTGCAGCGCCCACGCCGTGGCGCACCCGATGGCGCCGCCACCCACGATGACGACGTCGGCCTCTGGCGCCAGAGGCGCAGAAGACCCGGCTGTTGGCGCCAGAGGCTCTTGCCAGACCGACCGGGTCACAGTTCGACGACGACGCGCCCGAGCGTCTCGCCGGCGACGATCTTCTCTGCCCATGCGGGCACGTCGTCCAAGCGGATCACGGTCTTCTCCACGTCGTCCAGCGCGCCGCTGGCGACGGCGTTGGCGAGGAGGTTCCAGGCGACGCGTCGGGTGTCCAACGTTGCCGTGTTGGAGTCGATGCCCTGCAGCGCGACGCCGCGGAGGATGAACGGGAAAACCGTCGTGGAGAGCACGTGCCCGCCCGCGAGGCCACAGGCCGCGATGCACGCGTGGCGCTTGGCGGTGGCGAGGATCGTTTCGAGCGTGGTCCCACCGACCGAGTCCACGGCGCCGGCCCACGTCGCCGCGCCCATAGGGTTGTCAGGTGGCGTCGCGAGCGCTTCGCGCCCGAGGATCTCGGCGGCACCCAGGCTCCGCAGATAGTTGTGCGCGCTCTCAGTCCCCGTCACGGCGTGCACTTCGAATCCGTCGGCAGCCAGCAGCGCGACGGCGACCGAGCCCACGCCGCCAGAGGCGCCCGTGACCACGATCGGCCCATCCTCTGGCGAGACCTCGCCGTCGCGGATTGCGAGCACGCTCAGCGCGGCCGTGAAGCCGGCGGTGCCCATCCACATCGCGATCTCTGGCGAGAGGTTCTTCGGCATCGCGACCAGGTGCTCGGCACTTGCGCGGGCGCGCTCCGCGTAGCCGCCCCAGCGGTTCTCGCCGGTTCCCCACCCCGTCAGGATCACGCGGTCGCCCGGGCTCCAGTCGCCAGAGGCGGACTCGGCGACGGTCCCGGCGAGGTCGATGCCGGGCACGAACGGGAACTCGCCGCGCACGATCTTGCCCGTGTTGGTGACGGCCAGGCCGTCCTTGTAGTTCAGGCTGGAGTGCGAGACGTCGATCAGGACATCGCCCTCGGGGAGGTCGGTTTCGGGAACGTCAGTGATCTCGACGCGGTGGTCGGGATCGCGGCGGATGAGGAGTGCGCGCATGGGCGGGGGCCTCTGGCGGCCCGGCCCGCGTGGGGCCCGGCCGGGAGGAGCTAGATCAGGAATGCCGCTACGGTAAGCAGCAAGAAGGAAAGCGTGGTGGCCTTCGCGATGGTGCCCGGCCACGTCGCGCCGCCGAAGTAGGCGACGATGCCGGAGGCGATGGCACCAGCCGCGAAGGCGAGTCCGAGAAGCGTCGTCGACATGGGGCGTGGCGAGGGGATCACAAAGAGAGAGGGCGCACGGAACGGGTCCGCGCGCCCTCTGAAAGGCGGTTTCGGAAGGCGTCTACAGGATAAACGCCAGAACAAACAGGATCACAGCGGCGACGAGCGCCAACTTCGCGATGCTCGCCGAAAGACCGGCGACGCCGCGAAAACCGAGCAGGGCCGCGACGAGCGCGACAACAGCCAGGACGACAAAGACTTCAAAGAATTGACCTCCCATGAGAGTAGAGGGTGGGGTGAGGGGACCTCTGACACTCTCTCCCCTCTTACAGGTTGCCTCCTACCCGCACATAAAGGGTTTCCCCCATCTCACACGTCCGTGCTGGCCGCGGCGGTCTGGAGCGCGAGATCGATAACGCGGAGGTGTATCCGCACCGCGCGGTGGGCGTCCACCGTCCGAATCCCGAACGTCTGGACGGCCTCGCCGAGGGCCGCTCCGGCCGCGAGTTCTGGCAGCCTCTGGCGCCATTGCTCTGCCAGCGCGGCAACGCCCAGCTCATGCGCGTAGTCGGCCGCGAGGTGGAACAGCGGCAGCTCCGTCACCACGCACAGCGGGCTCGCGCCAGAGGCCACGACCGCCTGCTCTATGCTAGAGCGGTGGAAGCGCGAGGCGGTCGCTTCGTCGCCTGAGGCCCGGAAATGCGCTTGCATGGCGGCGCCCTCTGGCGTGGACCAGAAGCCAGGACCGCCATAGCGGAAACCTTTGTCGCCGCCGCGGTCGTGGTCGTGCAGGCGCAGGCCGGCGTGGGCAGCAGCCTCCCGGAACCCGGCGCGCAGCGTCTCGGCCTCTGGCGCGTGCAACCATTCCTTCTCGATCAGGAGCAGCGCGCCCTCGGAGAACGCCATCCCGTGAAGGCTCGCGTGGAGCGCGAGGCTCGGCGCTGCGCCAGAGGCGGAGCCGCCGAACAGGAAGTCCGTCGCGGCTCGGTTTTCTGCACGCATCGCCGGGTAGCCGAACTCGATGTCCTGGCCCGGCTGCTCGCGAAGTCGGTGGCGGAGGAACAGGCGCAGCATCGCCTCGGGGTCGTCTGCCTGTTCGGCCCAGCGCGAGATCCACGCCTGGTTGCGGGCCTCGGCGTCCGGGTTGACGTGCGGGACGATGCGGAGCGTCCACGCGTCCCACAGGTCTTCGAGGCCGCCGTCCTCGGCGCCCCAGCCTCTGGCGCCGAGCCCGTCCAGAACGAGGTGGCGCAGCGTTTCCGGCCCGACCGGCTCGTCGGCGTGGGCGCCGGCCATGAGCGTGGCGAGGCGCGGGCCGTAACCCAGCGTGATGCCCGCCAGAGGCCTCCCCTCCTCACTCTCGCCGATGATCTCGAACTGCGCGAGGTCGGGGTTGGCCTCGCACGCGGCGCGGAGTTCGTCGTGGACCTCGCCAGAGGTGCGGAAGCGGACAGAGCCGAGATCGAGGTCGGAAAGCGTCATGGTGCAGGCGCCTCGTGCGCGAAGGCCTGGGCGATGCGGTCGGTCCACGCGAGCGCGCCCGCCGTGTCCTCCGCCGTTGGCGTGCCGTCGATCTCGTGGAGGGGCGCGGCCTCTTGCGCGCCGTACTCCGCCAACCGCTCGCCCAGCCAGATCGCGGCGGTTTGGTAGTACGGGTGGTAGTCGCGGTCGCCCAGCCCGATGATCCCGAAGCGGACGCCGCTGAGGTCTGGCGCGACGACCGGTAGCGCCTCCTCGAAGTCCTTCCCGTTGTCCGGGAACGTGCCGTCGGACCATGTGCACATCACCACGATGATCTGCCGGTGCTCCGCCAGAAGCTCAGGGTACGCCTCGGCCATGTCGACGAGGTGCGCGTCGAACCCGAGGTCGGCGAGGCGCTCGGATACGGCGTCGGCAATGGTCTCGCTGTTGCCCGTCTGCGTGCCCACGAGCACGAGAACGTCGGGGTTGGCGGCGTGGAGGTCCATGATTGCGTCTGCCTCTGGCGCCAGAGGCTCGGGTCTAGTGGGAGTCGTCGTCGAGCGGAGGCAGGCCGATGGCGGCACGTCGCGCGTCCAGGCCATCCGGGTCTTCCATCGGCAGGTAGACCCGCTCGCCCGTTTCCGGATCGTTGCGGTACTGGCTTCCGTAGCGCTGCGGCAAGTCGTTCCGCACGAGGACGCGGTCGGTCAGCATCGCGAGCTGCCACGCCTCGGCCTCTCCTGAGGCGACGGCGGCCTCGAGCAGCGGCAGATACTCTTCCTGCCGTTCGAGAGGTGCGTGCTGCACGACGAGAAAAACGGTGCGCGCGCCGTCCTCGCCGACCATGCTCCGGCCCGGCCATCCGTGCTCAGCGATGATCGCGGCAATTCGGGCTGTGTTGGCTTCGTCGAGTTTGTTCTGGACGCTCCAGAACTCCTCGTGTACGGCGTGGGGCACTCTCCCGTCGTGCTCTTTGCGGATGCGCATCCACTCCATGCGACCGTCTTGGTCAAGGCTGTGGATCACGACGAGTTCGGCCGCAAGCTCGGGGTTTGCAGGCTCTGCTTGGGCACTGACGGCGCCAGAGGCGGCGCAGAAGACCAGAACGCAGATCAGGAATCGCATCGGATCGGGGGCGGACGGTTTGTGTCTCATTGCCGTGCGAACGCCCCGCCTCCAGTGCGGGGTTCGCGCCAGAGGCCTCTGGCGGGCGCCCGGCAAGGTCGCTATAAACGACGAACGCTGGAGAGACCGAAGTCTCCCCAGCGTTCGAGAACCGTCAGGCGGTGACTAGCCCTCGTCGTTGTCTGGATCGAGCGCGTTGTCCACGCGCGCGATGATGTCTTCGAGGTGCAGGCGTCCCATCCGGTCGTTGCGGTAGCGGCGGAGCGCACCCGCAGCCGTCTCGCGGACCGTCATGAGTTCGCCACGGGCGAGCGCGCGCACGTCGGAACGACCGCCCGGGAGCGTGTCGAAGCTGCCGCCTCCGGGGATGGAGGTCGAGCGCGACTGGTCGGTCGTGAGCAGGCCTTCAAGGGCTTCCACGTGTGCCCGCTGGAGCGCGCGGCGCGTGGCGTCGATGTCGGCGCCAGAGGACAGCTCGGTCCAGACGCCGGCGCGGAGGTCAGCCATGAGCTCCATCGGCGCGTACGCGTCCGAATCGGTCCACAGCTGCTCCTCCATGCGCGAGAGGCGGTCGAAGCTGAGCAGGCGGCCAACGACGCCCTCCTGCAGGCCGAGTACGCGGCGGGCGGCGCCCGCCGGCTCGATCCGCGCGAGGATGTCGCGGTTCAGCAGCCAGTCCGGACGCTGCAGGCCCTCCTGGATGATGAACTGCACGGCCTCGCGCTGCTTGTCAGCGGGGACGGTGGTGTACACCACGCCCTCGTCGCCCATGTACTTCGTGTCGGCGTAGACGCCGCCCACGTTGTTGGCGACGTGGCCGAGGTACCGGTTCCACTGCCCGGCGATGTTGCCGTAGACCTCTGCCAGGCCGGAGTAGTCCTCGCCGTCCTCGGTCGCCCACTCCAGGAGCATCGGGACGGTGCGCTTGAGGTTGGCGAGGCCAAGCTGCGAAGCGTACACCGCGTCATCGCCCAGGTCCTCGGACTGCGCCCGGGGATCGAGGATCGCGCCCTGCGCGCCGTAGCGGTTGACGGGGTCCTTTAGCGCCTCGCGCGTCATCGCCTGAAGCATCTCGCGCTCCTCGGGCTCGCCAGAGGCGTCCGGGAAATAGCGGTAGCCCCAGTTGGTGACCCACTTGTCGTACTCGCCCACGTCAGGCATGAGCGTGGTCACGCCATCACCGGGCTGCGCGACGTAGTTGAAGCGCGCGTAGTCCATGATGCTCGGCGCCGTGCCGCGCGTGGCGGTAAACGTCGGGCTGCGGAGGCTGTCCACCGGGTAGGCGTTGGACGAGATAAAGTTGTGCGGGAAGCCCAGCGTGTGGCCCACCTCGTGCGCGGACACGAACCGGACGAGGCGGCCCATCACGGCGTCGTCGAACTGCAGGCTTCTGGCGTCGGGGTTGATAGCGGCCGTCTGCACGAAGAACCAGTTGCGGAGCAGGTTCATCACGTTGTGGTACCAGCCGATGTCGGACTCCAGGATCTCACCCGTGCGGGGGTCGTGGACGTGCGGTCCGTAGGCGTTCTGGATGTCGCTCGCGAAGTAGCGGATCGTGCTGTAGCGCGCGTCCTCCGGGCTCCAGTCCGGGTCCTCCTCCGGCGTCGGCGCGTCGGCGGCGCGGATGGCGTTGCGGAAGCCCGCGGCCTCGAACGCCTTGTTCCAGTCCTCGACGCCCTCCTTCAGGTACGGGCGCCACACGTCCGGCGTGGCCGGGTCGATGTAGTACACGATCTGCTTCTCCGGCTCCACGAGTTCGCCTCTGGCGTAGGCCTCCATGTCGCTCGGGACCAAGCGCCAGCGCGTGATGTAGCGGCGCTCCTCGGCGCGCTGCGTGGGGAGGCCGTAGTCGGTCTGCGAGATGGAGAAGAAGCCGACGCGAGGGTCGTAGCGGCGGGGCCGCATCGGGTCCTCCGGGAGTCCCACGAACGAGTGCGACATCTCGACCGAGAGTGTGCCCGTCGAGGAGTTCGTCGGCGGCTCGGAGGCGACGTAGGTGAGGACGGTCCGGATCTCGATGTTCTCCGGGTAGGCCGCCGCGCGCACGATGTAGGAGCGGTCCTTGTCCAGGCTGCGCACCTTGTACTGCTCGCGAGCGCCCTGCGGCAGCCCGAACACGGGGATGTCCGTGTTGAACAACGCGGTCATGTCCACCACGACCGACGTGTCCTTGCGGACCGCCATGCCTTCCAGCCGCGCGATGATGGGCTCGAACGTGCTGTTGCGCACGGCCTGCGCGATGGGCAGGCCGCTCTCTGCCACGACGGAGTACCGGATGGTGCGCAGGAGCGCGTCGTTGCCGACGCGGTCGAAGCGGACGGCCTGCGTGTTGACCTTGGTGCCGCCGTAGGCGAAGCCTTCTGCCGTCCGCGCGATGCGGCTCACGACGAGGATTTCCTTGCCGAACAGCGAGTCCGGGATCTCCCCGAGCACCTTTTCGCCGTCCTCCAAGAGGTGCAGCGTGATGAGGCCTTCATCGGTCTCCGCGTCCTTGGTGACCTCGGCGAAGGACTTCATCTCGTCCTTTTTCTCGGTTTTGGGCGGCGTCTTGGAAGCCTCCGGCGGGGTGGGCACAGAGCCCGAGCACCCGGCGATGACGAGGGCAGCCACGAGGGCTGGAGCGAAGCGAAGCAACATGTGATGCGGTGGGTGAAATCAGGGAGAGGTGAAGGTCCAGTCTACAATCGCGACGCCCATCGTAGGGACGGGCGCGAAGGCACCGACGTAGACCGGACCGGCCGGGCGGTCCAGGCGGACCGGCGCGGATACGAGTGGCACGCTGTCCAACGCTACGACGAGTTCGCCCGGGGTGTAGTCCAGGTCGAGGCGGTGAGAGCCGCGCCAATCGCGCGACGCCAGAGGCTGGCTCGCGACGGGCTCAAACGCGTCGCCAGAGGCCGCGCCGCGCGTGCTCACGGTGAGTTGCGCCGTGTTGCCCACGCCGGGATCCATCAGCGTAATCAGGAGTTGCCCCGTTCCGCCCGTCGGGCTGGACGAGGGGTCGCGGAGTTCGACGCTCAGCCCCGCGGTCGCGCCGTCGCTGCCGCTGAGATCGACCGTGATCGACATCTGGAACGGCTGCGGAGCGGCCTCTGGCGAGAACGCGTCGGTCAGGTAGGCCGTGCCGGCCTGGAAGCTCCCGCGGGTCACGTTGGCGGGCGTCAACCGGAGGTACTGCGCGGCGTCGCCCAGGTACGCGCCAGAGGCCAGCGTCCGCTCGGCGCGATCGCGCTCGGTCGCGGTCACGGCGCGGCGCTGCACCATCTCCGCAACGGTGGTCTGCACCCACGCCGCGCTGCCCTCCACGATCACGCGGTCCGGCGCCAACACGCCCGACGTCGCCGCCATCGCGGGAGGCTCCACGCGGTCCACGAGGACCGGCCCCTGCGGCTTCGGGGTGGAGCAGGCGGCAAGCGCCAGAGGCAACGCGAGGAGCAGCGGGCGAAACGGGGACATGCTAGCGGGCGACGACACTCTCGACCCCAACCAAGCGCTGCGTGAAGCGCGTGAGGTCTTCGAAGAACACGAAGGCGGTGAACACGGTCGGCTGGCCCAGCGCGATGGGCCTCTGGCGCGGCGTGGCGCGCGGGGCGGCGTACTGGTAGGCGTAGCGGCCCTGCTTGACGAGGAACGTGCCCTCGTAGCGGTTGAACTCGGGCACCCACGTCATGCGCGTGCGGGCCGGGGCAGCGCCAGAGGTGAACACGCCCTGAAGGTAGACCGGCCCGGTGACCGGGCTCCGCGTTTGCGGCTCGTAGCGGAACAGCGTCTCCACGTACTCCCCATCGGAGTCCGGGCGGCCGGCGTCGAAAAACGCGCCGTCGATTTCGGCGGCGGTGAGCAGGCCGGGGTCTAGGAACTCCCCGCCGAAGGCGGCCTGGTCCACTTCGAGAACGGCCTCTGGCGGGATCGTGCCCACGTTGAGCTCGCGCACCTCCTCGTTGATGTTGAGCCCGCCGAGGTCCAGAGCGTAGAGCGGCTCCGCGGGTGGGAAAGCCTGCGCTCGAGGGAGGTAGAACCCGTAGATGGCCTGTTCCGCGAGCGAGGGCTCCGGCGCGCACCGGAGCGCACGGACGTTGCCGTTGCGGGCAAAGCAGACCGTGAAGCGGAAGGCGTCCTCACGGCTCAGTGAACCCTGGGGCGTCAGCCGAGCGGCGGGCTGGATCGCGTCCCCAACGGCGCCCGTTTCGGCCAGCCGCGTTCCCAGCAGCAGTTCGGTCCGCACGAGGTCCTCGGAGACGAAGAACGGCATCTCGAACAGCGCCGCGCCGCCCGATTCGCTCACGCGGAGCGCGTACTCCCCCCCAAGCTTGAACCCGATCGAGGCGTTGGGAAAGCTGTAGCTGTAATGCGTGTACGGGATCCCCGTCGCGCCAGAGGGCTCGGCGTCGAGGATATCGTCGCGGTCGAAGGCCGTCAGGTACTCGGTCGGGAGCAGGTCCGTGCCGCCCTCTCGGTCGATGCGGCGGAACTCGATGTCCAGCGACCGCGGGCCGAGATCGTCCAGAATGTCGAACTCCAGCGTGAGCGTCCGCGGCTCGCGGAGCGAGAGGATCGGCATCGAGACCTCATCGCCGGTTTGGTAGAGTTGGAGCGTGCCGATGCGCGCGTCCGTGGCGATCGGGAGGGCCGGGTCCGCCTCTGGCGAGAACCCGTCCGTGCCCTCAGGCACCGAGCAGGCCGCGAGGGTGAGGAGCGCAGCAAGGACGGTGGCAAGGCGTTGCGTCATGCCCGAAGATAGGAGCACGGCTCGCCGATCATCGGGCCGTTCGGCGTCCCCAGCGGACGCGACCGCGGAGGTCCTGCGCCACGCGCGCGGCATCCTGCTGGCCTCTGGCGCTGAAGCCCTCCTCCGCGGCCAGAGCCAGCCTGCCCGACGCCGCAAGGTCCCCCGCGGCGTAGGCGAGACGCGCGCCGACAAGTGTTAGCGCGGGGTCCAGTCGCGCGGCCCAATCGCCCGGTTGTTGGAACAAGCGCCAGGCACCCAGCGGGTCCCCCGCCTCCGAACGCAGCAGCGCGCCGAACACGGCGCCCGCCTCGCCAGAGGCCGCGAGCACGTCCGCCGCACGCACCGTCGCGAGGGAGTCGGCGCGTGGCAAGAGCAGCGTGCGGAGCGTCAGGGGCGAGAGCTGGGATTCCAGCGCGGTCAGCGCCAGCGCCTGGACGCTATACGGCGGCAGGGCGTCTACCGCGAGGGCGTAGGCCGAATCGGCGCCAGCGGCTCGGGACAGCTGTAGGGCGCGCGCGAGGCCGAGGCGTGGTGCGGAGAGACCGGCTGTATCTCGCGCCACGAGTGCTCCCAGACGGCGGACGCTGGCCTCTGGCGAACCCGCGAGCATCCGCGCCGATTCCAGCTGCGTTCGGACGAGGAGCGCCGTCGTGCTATCCGCCAGAGGCTCGCGGGCGCCGGCCTCGAACCGCGCGAGCGCCGTTGCGAGGTCGCCGCGGTCCCACGCGTCGGCGCCCTCGCGGAACAGGCGGTGCCAGCGCGGGACGTGGTGCGGGCACGCCACTTCGAACAAGGACGGCTGCCCGAAGCGCCACGTGGTATAGGCCACGGCCTCTGGCGAGACCTCGACGGAGCGCATGTGTGCCGTCCACTCGCGGGTCAGCGACGCCAGAGGCTCACCGTAGGCGGCTTCCCACGAGGCGCCGCCGTACACGGCCCGGACCGGCGCAGCGCCACGCTCCGCCAGAAGCCAGGCCACGAAGGCGCCCGTCGTGGAGTAGGCCGCGCCGGCGCGGCCGCCCCAGAAGCCCAGCGGGTCCATCGCGGCCCGGACCGCCGCGCCGGGATCGCCGATGCCGCCGTCCTCTGGCGCGAGCGTCATCGCGACGGCGACCTGCTGCTCGGGCACCGGGAGGCCCTCCGGCGGCTCCAGCGCCACCGCTAGCCCCTCTACCAGCCCGATCTTCCACGTCGCCCCGGTAATCGGGCTGGCGAACTCGCGCGCGACGACGTGGACCAACTCATGCCCCAGGTCGCCGTCGGCGCGCTCGGCCAGGAGGTGGACCTGAGGCGAGCCCAGCCAGACCGGAACGACGCTCGTCTCGCGCGATCCGATCAGCGCCGCCTTGGTCCCGGCGTCGGGGTACAGGTACACGTGGACCGTGGCCTCTGGCGCGACGCCCAACGCCCTCTCTACCTGAGCGCTGCGGTACTCCATCTCGTCCGCGATGGCGCGCGCCCTCGCCAGAGGCGTTGCTGTGGGATCGTAGTGCAGCACGGCGCCGCCCGCCTCGATCCGCCCGGGCAGCGCGCGGCGGAGGTTGGATTCACTCTGGGTGAACCCGAGTGGCGTGCTGAGCGCGTAGGCCGCGACGAGGACGACTGCAATAACGGAGACCAACGCCAGAGGCCTCCCCCTCCCCTCACCCCGGCGCCACCGTGCGAGCGCAAATCCTCCCACCGCCCACAGCACGGCCACCGCGCGATGCGCTGCCAGCCCCGGGCGTAGCGCCAGCTCGGCGTCGTAGATCGGGCCGAGCACACCCCCGTAGAGCACGTTGTACACGAACAGCTGCGGGTGCAGCTTAAGCGTCACAACCGTCGGGACCACGAGGACGACGAGCCCTCCCAGCGTTAGCCAGAGCCTCTGGCGCCGTACGCTGAACGCGTGCAGCACGTCGGCGCTCGCGAGGCCGAGCAGAACGCTCGGGGGCACGAACAGCGCGAACAGCGCCAGTCCCAGGCCGTAGCCGCAGTTCGGGCGCCAGAGGAGCGTCGCCGTCAGCATCGCCAGAGGCACGGCCAGCAGCGCGAGCTGCCGGCGCGCCACGCGCGCCAGAGGTTCGCCTCTTGCGAAGGCGGCCAACCCGCTCCATCCCGCGACGAAGAACGAGAACGCCGCGACGATGGCGGCGGCCTCGGCGTGGAGCAGGCCGAATACCGGCAGCGGCCAGAGCGCGAGCCCGAGGGCGACGTACGCTAGGGCCGGACGGACCACGCCGGTCTGCGCCACCCTAGAGCAGCGAAAACGCGAGCCCGACCGCGAGGGACTGCCGCAGCTGCACGTCCTCGGTCACGTCGCGGTCGTACAGCGCCGCGGCGTCCAGCGTGACGTTGAGAAACGAGTTGACGTTCATCGTGAGGCGGTTCTCGAAGAGAATGTCTGGCGCCTGGTTACCCAGTTGGTTGAACGCCTGGAATGCCATCAACCGGCTGGAGAGCGTCACGTTCTCGACGATCTCGCGGCGGTACCGGAGCTCGGAATCCAGTCCGGCCTGCACGCGGAACGCCTCATCCGGACTATTGCCGTAGATCGCGCGCAACCGCTCGATCCCGACGTAGGTCTCCTTCAGCCCGAGGCCCACCCGAGCGGTAAAGCCCGCGCCCGGGTCATAGACGACGCCAGCCGACTGCGAGAGGACGAGCGGCGCGAACGCATCGGCGACCTTGACGCGCCCTTCGGTCTCGCGAGGCAGGTCCGGGTACTCCCCGGCCTCTGGCGAGTAGTCGTAGCCCGCGATGAACTGGGTCCGGGCGGCGAGAGAGAGCGACGGCCGGAACGGGCCGCCCGTCTCCACTTCGAGCCCGTAGGCGTACCGCGCGATGTCGTCGGACTTGCGGAAGCCCAGCGTGTCTTGCTTGAGTAAACCGAGCGCCAGACGCACCTCGTGGGCCTGCCGGAGCCCGCCGCTCACGCGGTAGAAGATGCCTTCCGAGCGCGCGGAGAACGCGACAGCGTCGATCCCCCCTTCTTGCCAGTTGCTGTACTGGGCTTGGGAGCCCGCGAACTGGAGGGTGAGATCACGTAGCCAGCCGTCGGCGGCTTCGAGCGTATCGGGCGCGCTCGGCTGCGCCGCGGCGGCGGCAGAAAAGAGGACGAGGAAGAGGACAGGAAGACGCTTCACAGAACCAGATAAAGATGTGCCAGGGACCGACACGAAAAACGGCCGTACCCGGAGAGGTACGGCCGCAGCGCAGAGCGCGGAGAGAGACCGGGATTACTCCGCGTTCTTCTTCTCCTGGACGTCGTTGCGGATGTCCTGGGCCTTAGCCTTGATCTCCTGCATCGTCTTGCGGATGCGGGTGCCGGCTGCCTTGTTGCCCTTTTCGTAGAACTTCTTGAAGTCGTCCTCGGAGTTCTCGAGCATCTCCTTGAGGTCGTCGTAGTGGTTAGCCATTGTGGCGAAGGGGGAGGGTGGAAATGAGGGGCCGCAGAGGTTCTAGTGCCCCAGCGGATGTGAGATCAACTTAACCCGCCAGAGGCAGGTGTTCAACGCGAAACCCGCTTTCTTGCGCCCTAGGGCAGGGTCACGAGCTGGAATCGCGGATCCGCATGCCCTCCGGGCGCCCCGGACGGCGCAGCGCGGACCTGCGGATGGCCACCACGGGGACTCGCTCCAACCCTATGCGCTGCAAGACCTTGGCATCGGGCACTCTGGCGGCTTCGGCGTCACCTGTGCCCTCACCTCCGGCCTCTGGCGGTTGCCCGAGGACCAGCACGGCTTCGGCGCCCAGTTTTTCTGCCAGAGCGGCGCTAAACGGGCCCGGATCCACTTCTCGGACCCCGTTTCCGTCGCCAGAGGCGATCGTCAGGACGACCGGAACGGCCCGCTGCCGGCACAAATCTGCGAGCCAACTCACGCGTCCGACCGAGCCGTCGGCGCGGGCGAGGCCGCGGTCGACGCCGCTCACGCGGACGGCGTGGACGCCCGCTTCGGAGAGCTCGTGGACGATCTGACGGTTGAGGTCCCGGCCGGCCCGTTCCGCGAGCGCTTCGGCCTCTGGCGTCGCGAGTTCGAGCGCGCCGTCGCGCCGGGCGACCGTCGCGCCAGAGGCTTCAAGCGCGCGCTCCGCCGCTTCGCCGAGGCCGTGGACGACGACAATGCCGTCGCCGCCGGCGTCGTGGCGGGCCTTGAGGTCCCGGGCGAGGCCGGTCAGGAAGAGGGGGTCGCCGAGGTAGTAGGCGTCGAGGTAGAGGACGAACATCGCGGGATCGGAAAGGGCGTCAGAGACGAGAAGCCTCTGGCGGCGTTCCACATGCGCCCTACAGGCCCTCTTCAGGCAATCCTCAGAACCCCCGAGAGGCCCGGCGCCTATCGTAGAAGCTCCTTCGTCCACACCACCGATTCCACTATGCGCTCTCTGCGTATCCCAGCAGTCGCCGTCCTCGCTGCCGCCTTCGCGATGGCCGGCTGCGACAACGGCCCCAACACCCGGACCTACACCGCCGACCTCTCGGCCCTCAACGGCTCCGGCGCCTCTGGCGTTGCCACGATCACCGTCGACAACGAGTCCAACGTGGTGAGCGTGAGCCTCACCGCCAGCGGCCTGGACGATACGATCCACGCGCAGCACGTCCATTCGGCCGGCTCCATCATCTCCTCCTGCCCCACCGCCGCGGACGACGCCAACAGCGACGGCTACGTGGACGTGGTGGAGGGTCTGCCCAAGTACGGCCCCATCATCCTCCCGCTCGACAACGACATCTCGGGCGCGGACGCGAACGTCTCCGGCTTCCCGACCGGCACGTCGATCGACTACACCACCTCCGCCCCTCGCGCTGACGTGGCGGACGCCGTCGACAACGACGGCTTCCTGGACTTCCAGGACTGGGCCATCGTCGTGCACGGCACCACGGAGGACCTGCCGAGCACGGTCGCCACGCTGCCCGGATCGGGCCTGTCCAACCAGGTCACGCTCCCCGTCGCCTGCGGCGCCATCCGCTTCCAGTAAGCGGCTCGCCTGACGGACGCCTCTGGCGTGTGCGGCGGCTCTCTGCGGAGGGCCGCCGCTTTTTTGTGCGCCTCTGGCGGCACGAGTCCCGCCGCCAGAGGCCAGGCCGCTAGGCGCGCTCCATGCCGAAGCGCTCGCGGTCGGCGTCCAGCCGCTGGCGCAGGTCCTCGAACGTGTCGCCGCCGTAGCGCTCCACGAGGGCTTCGGCAATGGTCCAGGCGACGGTCGCCTCGGCGACCGTGCTGGCGGCGGGCACGCTGGTCACGTCGCTGCGCTCGTAGCGCGTCGGCTGCGCCTCGCCCGTTTCCAGATCCACGCTCGCCAGAGGTCTGATCAGCGTCGGGATGGGCTTCATCGCGCCGCGCACGACGATGGGCATCCCGTTGCTGACGCCGCCTTCGACGCCGCCGGCGTGGTTGCTCTCGCGGCGGTACGCGCCTCTGGCGTCGCGCGAGATCGGGTCGTGGACCTCGGAGCCCGGCGTGCGGCCGGCGGCCCAGCCGTCGCCCACCTCGGCGGCCTTTTGCGCCTGGATGGAGAGGATGGCTTGCGCGAGGCGGCCGTCCAGGCGGCGGTCCCAGTGCACGTAGCTGCCGAGGCCAGGCGGCACGCCGGTCACGATGACCTCGTACACGCCACCCAGCGTGTCGCCGGCGGCCTTGGCCTCCTTGATGTGCGCGATGGTGCGCTCGGTGAGGTCGGCGTCCAGCATCCGCGTCTCGCTCGCGTCGGCGGCTTCGTAGAGCGCGCGGGCGCCGCCGCTGGCGAGGAGCGCGTCGCGCCCTTCGCGCCAGAGGCCGGGGTCGTCCATGCCCACCTCGCCGATGCGTAGCACGTGGGAGCCGACCTCGATGCCGAGCGCGCGCAGCATCTGCCGCGCGACCGAGCAGCACGCGACGCGCATGGCGGTCTCACGCGCGCTGGAGCGGTCGATGACGGGCCGCACGTCGGGGCCGTGGGGCGCCCGGTCGAACCCGTATTTCTGGGCGCCTGCCAGGTCCGCGTGTCCCGGGCGTGGCATTGTGATCCCGTCCACGCCTTCGCCGGTCCCGCCAGCGGCCATGACCTCGGGCCACCCCGCGCGGTCCTTTTCAAAGGCAGCGTTGGCGAGGTGCAGCGCGATGGGGCTGCCCATCGTGTGGGAAAACCGGAGGCCCGAGAGCACGCTCACTTTGTCGCGCTCGATCTTGGCGCGGCCGCCGCGCCCGAAGCCCAGCCAGCGGCGCGAGAGGTGCTCGTCCAGGTCGGCGGCGGTGACGGGGACGCCCGCGGGCATCCCTTCGACAATCCCGACGAGGGCCGGGCCGTGGGACTCGCCGGCGGTGAGGTAGCGGATCATGGTGGTGCGGGGGAAACGGCCGCAAGATCGCGGCGCGGCGCGGCCTCTGGCGTGATCTTCGGGCGTAGCCCATCGCGCCGTGCCCCGTTTCCTCCTCGTTGGCGAAGTCCTGTGGGACGCGCTCCCGCGCGGCCTCTTCCTCGGCGGCGCGCCTTTCAACGTCGCTGCGCACCTCCAGCGTCTTGGAGAACCGGTCCGCCTCGTGACGCGCGTCGGCGCCGACGAGTTGGGCCGTGAGGCGCGCAGGCGGATCGCGGCCACAGGCCTCGACGCCTCTGGCGTGCAGACCGACCCGTCCCTCCCAACGGGGTTCGTGCGCGTGGGCGTCGACGCCTCTGGCGACGCTCGGTACGACATCCTGGCGCCGGCCGCGTGGGACGCCATCGCGCCGCCAGAGGCCGGTGCCGAGGTCGTCGTGTTCGGCACGCTCGCGCAACGCGACGCCCGGAGCCGCGCCGCCATCCGGGGCCTCTGGCGCGGAGCCCGCGTGCGCGTGCTGGACCTCAACCTCCGCCCGCCGCACGTCTCGCCAGAGGTGATCGAGGCGTCCCTGCGCGCGGCCGACATCGTCAAGCTCAACGCGGAGGAGTTGAAAGCGCTGCGCGAGCAGTTCGCGCTGGCCTCTGGCGGGGCGATGGCGCTGCGCGACCTCGCCGAGCGGTTCAGCCTCGCGAGCGTGTGCGTCACGCGCGGCGCCAGAGGCGCGCGGCTGTTGCACGACGGCGAGGCGTTTGACCACGCCGGGTGCGCCGCCGAGGTGCGCGACACCGTCGGCGCGGGCGACGCGTTTCTGGCCGCGCTCCTCTCGGGCCTGTTTCGCGGCGACCCGCCCGCAGACGTGCTGGACCGCGCCAACCGGCTCGGCGCCCAGGTCGCGGGCGTCGAGGGCGCGCTGTTGCCGGCCTGAGCCTCTGGCGCCAGAGGCGCTAGTGGCCTCCGCCAGAGGCTACTCGACGAAGGGCGAGAGCAGGTCGTAGAACGCCGTGATACCGTCCGGGCGGCGCACGCGGAGAAGCGCGGGCGAGTCGGTCTGGGCGAGGCGGTCGAGGATGATCTGCGCGTCCTCGGCGGAGCCCACGACGGTGCCCTCCACCTCGGTCACGACCGTCCCACGCGGCAGGCCGTCCTCGTCGGCCGCGCTGCCGCTCTCGATGGCTTCGACGAACGCGCCAGAGGCCACGCCGAACGTGCGGCGGTCGTCGGGCGTGAGGTCGCGGAAGCGCACGCCCCAGTCGGTCGCGCGGGCGCGTGGGATGTCTGCCGGTGCGGGGGTCCGGGGCGACGGTGGTGGCGCAGCACCGCCCGCGATCCACGATTGCAGGCCGGGATCGTCGTAGCCCACGAGCGACGTCTGGAGGCGGAGGCGTTCGCCAGCGCGCCAGATCGTGAGGTCCAGGCGATCGGCTGGTTGCGCGAGGGCAACGCGGCTCTGGAAGCGGTTGGTGGCGTCTACGGCCACGCCGTTGACTTCGAGCAGCACGTCGCCGGCTTCCAGGCCTGCACGGGCACCGGGGCCGCCGGAGTACACGTCACTGACGAGTACGCCGGCGATGCGGTCCATGCCGCGCTCGCGCGCATTCGCCGCCGTCATCTCGCCCACCTGAATCCCCACGTAGCCGCGCCGGACCTCGCCAAACGCGATGAGGTCCTCGGCCACGCGACGCGCGAGGTTGGCGGGCGCCGCGAAGCCGTATCCCTGGCTTACGCCGGCTTGATCGTCCGTGGCGATAGCGGTCACGATGCCGATCACCTCGCCGTCGAGGTTGACGAGCGCGCCGCCGGAGTTGCCCTGGTTGATCGGCGCGTCGGTCTGAATAAAGTCCTCGATGAACACTTCGTTCTGGATCGCGCCAACGGATCGACCGAGCGCGGACACAATGCCCTGCGTGACCGTCCCGGTCAGCCGGAACGGGCTACCGACCGCCAGCACCCACTCCCCCACTTCGAGCTGGTCCGAGTCCCCGAGCCGGGCAACGGGCAACGGCTCTTCGCCCCCGACGCCGACCTCCAGCAGACGGAGCACGGCCAGGTCTGTTGTCGGATCACGGCCCACCACCTCGGCGGCGTACTCGCGCTTGTCCGTCAGCACAACTGTGACGCGGCGGCCGCCTTCGAGCACGTGCGCGTTGGTGAGGACGTAGCCCGCCGGCGAAATGATGACGCCGCTGCCCGCCGTCGTGCGCGGCCCGTAGAACGGGTCCCCGCCCGCTTCGGCGCCGTCGACCTCGATGTAAACGACGGCCGCCGTCGCGCGGCTCGCGACCGTCGTGAAGAGCCGGTTGAGCGTGCGAAGCTCGGGGATCTCCTCCGTCGGCAACGCCTCCTCGTCGTCCTCGTCCGGCCCGATCTGGATCGGCTCCGGCTCCACCGCCGACGGCGCAAACGGGGCCTGGCCTCTGGCGACGGATTCGGGCGCGGGCTGGCCCATACGGGCCACGGGGAGCCCGATAAGGATGCCCACAGCGATGAGGGCGAGAGCGAACAGGATGCGGCGGACGGTCACGTGCAGTGAGCGCGGGAAGGGTCGGTAACATACGCGGGAGGCCGGAGATTTCGCCTCCCTCGCCCCTCCCAAACCGGATGCCCTCCGCCGCCCCGCCCGATGTCGCCTTTGCCCTGCTGGGCGACGTGACCGCCTCGTCACGGGCGCTCCGGCAGATCCGCACCCTCGCGGCTTCTGGCGCGAGAATCCAGGCTCTCAGCGTGGGCGATCCGCGCGATCCCGGCGCGTTGCCCGAAGGCGTGGTGCTCCAGCAGGTGGAGGTGCCGAGCGCCAGAGGCCCGGCGCTGTTCTGGGCCGCCCACCGCGCCATGCGCGCCGCCGCTGCGGCCTCTGGCGCTCGTGTGCTCCACGCCAGCGACCTCCACGTGCTGCCGGCGCTCGCGCAGGTCGCGAAAGCCTCTGGCGCCGGCGTGGTCTACGACTCGCGCGAGTACTACCCCGGCCTGGACGCCGCCGGGCGCCCGTGGGTGCGCTGGACCTGGGGCGCCATTGAGCGCCGCTTCGCGCAGCGCGCCGACGTTTCGTTCACGGTCAACGACGCCATCGCGGACACCTTGGAGGCGCGCTATGGCATCGCGCGGCCCGTCGTGGTCCGCAACGTCTCCGACGCCCCCGCCAGCGGCCTCACGCGCACCGGCGAACTCCGCCAGAGGCTCGGACTGGGCGAGCGACCGCTCGTGCTGTACCAGGGGCTCTGGCGCTACGGCCGCGGGCTGATCGAACTCGCTGACGCGATGCGCGCCGTGCCCGAGGCTGCGCTCGTGCTCGTCGGCGAAGGGCCTCTGGCGCCAGAGCTGGAGGCACGCGCCGCCAGAGGCGAGGTGCACCTCCTGCCGTTCACGCCGCCCGACGCGCTGGTCCGCCTCACGCCCGACGCCGACCTGGGCGCGATGACGGCGCTTCCGCTGACCGAGAGCCTGCGCATGGCGCTGCCCAACAAGCTTTTCGAGTACGCCGCCTCCGCCGTGCCGACGCTGGCGGGCGCGGGCATTGAGCCTCTGGCGGATATGGTCACGCGCTACAGCGCAGGCTTGAGCGTGGACCCAACCGACCACAGCGCCCTCGTCGGCGCGATCCGCCATGCCCTCGCGCCAGAGGCGCAGGCCCGGTTCGCCGCCGGAGCGCGGGCGCTGCACGCCGCGCATACGTGGGAGGCGGAGAGCCGGACCTTTCTCCGGGCTTACCGGCGCGTGCTTCCCTCGCTCGGCGCCTAGCGGCGGGCGCGAGGGTACCACGTAGGGCCTCTGGCGCAAGGCGTATGCACTCACGCCGCCTGCTCACGCGTTTCCCGAGAACCCCGCCAGAGGCCGGGGCGTCGCTCACTAGATTCTCGCTCCCACCGATTCCGGCTCCATGTCGCGCTCCGCTCTCCTCCTCGCCCTCCTGTTCTCCGCCTCTGGCGCGATGGCGCAGGCCACCGACGCGTCCGTGATCCCCGCCGACGCGCCCGACTGGACGCCGATCGAGACGGCGGTGACGGAGGCCAAGACCGGTCAGAAGACGCTCCTCCTCCACGGCTACGCCGCGTGGTGCGGCTGGTGCGCCCGCCTGGACAACGACGTGTACACCAACGACGAGATCCAGGAGTACCTCGACGAGAACTTCGAGGTGGCGCGGCTCGACATCGAGAACCGCGAGACCATCGAGTTCTTCGACTACCGCTTGCCCACGGCGTGGCTCGCCAGCGGCCTCGGCGTGACCTCCACGCCGACGACCATTTTCATGGACCCCGAGACCGGCGAGGTCATCACGCGCCTCCCCGGCTACGCCGACCCCGAGACGTTCCTCTTCGCGCTCCGCTTTGTCCGCGAAGGCGCCTACGAGGAGGGCTCCTTCCAGGACTTTATGGACCGCGAGAAAGGCGTCACCGACGAGGACCTGACCGACGCGGACGCGACGGCCCCGCTCGTGCCCGTCGCCAACTAGCCCACGCCGTCCCCGGTACGGGGGCGCCAGAGGCCACCCGCAGCAGAGCGCCCGTGCGAGCCGCCCTTTTCCTCCTCGGCCTCGGCGTATTCGGCGCCCTCGCGCCCGGCGCTCGCGAAGGCCGCAACGGCAACGCCGCGCTGGAGGCCGAGCCTCTGGCGGCGGAGCAGGAATACATCGCCGGGCTGGCGCAGGAGGACGTGCCGCCGGAGATCCGCGCCGCGCTGTTCAACAACCTCGGCCTCGCACGTTTCGCGACCGAGCGCTTTGCCCAGGCCGACTCGTCGTTCTCCGACGCGCTGCCGTGGGTGGGTAGCCCGCAGCGGCACGCGCTCGTGGCGTACAACGCCGGGACCGCCGCGCTGGCCTCTGGCGACCTCACGCGAGCCGTCGCCGCGCTCCGCCGTGCGCTGATCCTGGACCCATCGATGGTCTCAGCGCAGGTCAACCTGGAGATCGCGCTGTTGCGCCAGAGGCGGGGCGATGAGGACCAGCAGCCCGAGAAGCCGGAACCCTCGCCGTTCGCGGAGCGCTTGAAAGCGCAGGCGGATTCGCTCGTGGAACGCCGCGAGTACGAGCGCGCGTTCGGGCTCATGCAGAACGGCCTCGCACGAGACTCCACCGTCGCCGCGTTCGGTGAGTTCATCCAGCGCCTCGGCGACGTCGCCGAGGTAGACTCCGACACCACCTCCCTCCCGCTCCCGTGAGGCGCTTCGCCTTTCTCGCCCTTCTCCTCGCCGCGCCCCTGGCGGCGCAGCAGTTTACCCGCACGCCGGGCGCGACCGAGAAGTACCACACCGCCGCCCAGGCGCACATCGCCGGCGAGACCGACCGCGCGATCCAGGAGGCCGAGGCCGGCCTCGCGCTCGACCCGGACAACGCCAAGCTCAAGCGCCTGCTCGACCTCTTGCGCCAGCAGAAGCCGCCCCAGGACGGCGACGACGGCCAGCAGGACGAGAACTCCGAAAGCGGCGACGAGGGCGACAAGCAGCAGGACCCCGGCGACAACGGCCAACCGGAGCAAGACGATCAGGCCAAGCGCGACGGCACGGACCAGGATCAGAACAAGCCGCAGGACCAGCAGGACGGCGCCAACGGCTCGCGTCCCAACACGCCTCCGCGCAACCAGCCCGGCGCCTCTGGCGACCAGCGCGGCGCCCAGATGAGCCAGGCCGAAGCCCAGCGACTTCTCGACGCCGTCGGCGCGGAAGAAGAGCTTCTCGTCTCCAAGATGCGGCGGCCCACGCGCCAGAGGCGGTCCGAGCGCGACTGGTGATGCTGCGCGGCCTCGCCCTGCTCCTGCTCTCTCTCGCCGTGGCCTCTGGCGTCCACGCCCAGGTCTCCGCCTCGGCCTACGCCGACCGGACCGTGTTGAGCGAGGGAGAGGTGCTCACGTTCACGCTCGAAGTAACGGGCGTGGACGACCTGGGAACGGTCACGCCGCCCGTCCCCTCGCGCCATCTCCGGCTGGAATCCACCACGCCCAACCTCCGCAGCCGGACCACATTTGGCGCTCAAACGCGCATCACGCTCGGGTGGCGCTACCGCGCCGTCGATACCGGCCCTGCAGAGTTAGGCGTGATGAGCTTCCGCGCCGCCGGCCAGTTCTTTACGACGGACCCGATCCAGATCGACGTCACGAGCCGCCGGCCCGCGCAGCCGCGCCAGAGGCCTCTGGTGCAGGTCCCCAACTCGCCCATCGGCTCGGGCAGCCTGTTCGTGCGCGCCGTGCCGCGCAAGACGCAGGCCGTCGTGGGCGAGCAAATCGTCGTGGACTACGTGCTCTATTTCGATCCCGCGCGGGTCTCTCCGCGACAGGCCACGGCTACGGGAACGTGGGACGCGCCCGGCTTCTGGCGCGAGGAAATGGACGTGCCCACCCGCGACACGTACCCCCGCCCCGCCACACTCGGCGGCCGCGAGCTCCGTGCGGTCACCATCCGCCGCCTCGCGCTGTTCCCCGCTCGCGCGGGCGAGTTGGAGTTGGCCGCAATGGACTTCGAGATCGAGATCCGCGAAACCGACACCACCGACCCATTCGCGCCCTTTTTCTCTCCGTTCCGCTCTCGCCGCGTGGACCGTAGCGCAACGGCTCCCGCAGTCGCCATCGACGTGCGCTCGCTCCCTCCCGGGGCACCGGACGGCTTCGGCGGCGCCGTAGGCAGCTTCGAGATGAGCGCCCGTACGGCGCCTCTGGCGGCCCAGCCCGGCGATCCGGTCGAGCTCATCCTCACACTTCGTGGGACCGGCAACGCCGCCACGCTGACCGCGCCCGAGATCGACGCGCCGCAGGGCGTGGACGTGTATGACCCGACCTCGGAGCGCTCCACCGACACGGCGCGCAGCCCGCTTGTCAGCGTCCGCCAGTTCACCTACACCTTTGTGCCGCAGGGCGGCTCATTCGAGATCCCCGAGATCACGTGGAGCTACTTCGACCCCGAAGCCGGCGCGTACCGGACGCTGCGCGAGGGTCCGTTCGAGATCCGCGTGGACGGCGCGCCCCTGGCCGCGGCCTCTGGCGCCGGCGCCGATGACGTGGACGCGCGGTGGCAGCGCATGCGCGGGCTCTCGACAACGCCGCTCTGGGGCGTCCTGGCCGTCGGGCTCGCGCTCCCAGCCATCGCCGGCCTCGGGCTGCTGGGTGTCCGGCGTCGCCGCCAGAGGCCCTCTCGCGCGGACGCGCCGGATGCGGCGTCGCGGCTCAAGCGCGCGTCGGACCGGCCGCCCAAGGAGCAGGCCGCCGAGGCCGAGCGCGTGATCCGCGAGACGCTCGCGGATCCCATCGGGCCTCTGGCGCGAACGCTGCCGCGCCGCGAGTTGGTCGCCCGCGCCGAACGCCTCCAGGGCTCGGACGCCGCTCGCGCGCTTGACCGCGTGCTCGCGCAGTGCGAAGCCGCCCGCTACGCGGGGGAAACCGGCGCCTCCGACCTCGCCGCCGATGCCCGGCAAGCTCTCAAGCCCTTCGGCCTCGGCGCGCGATGATGGTCGTCCTCCTCCTGCTCCTGCAACTTGCCGCCCCCGGAGCGTTGTCGCCAGAGGCCACCTCGCGAGAAGGTGCCGAGGCGCTGCGCGTCCAGTCCGCCGTCCTCGCCGCCTCTGGCGACACGACCGGCGCCATCGCCGCGCTCGACGCGTCGCTTTCGGGCGGATGGAAAAGCCCGCAGGCACTTCTCGCGCTGGGCCGCATCCACCTCGCGCAGGGCGAGGCGGGGGCTGCCGTGCTCGCGCTCGAACGTGCTGCCCGCCTCGCTCCCGCGGATGTGGACATCGCGACGGCCCGCAACGCGGCGTACGCGCTCGCCCGGCAGGCTCCGCCCAACGTGCCGCCTCCGTTTGTCGCCTCTCGCGCCGTCACGTCGCGCATCGGCGCCGGCCTGCTCGTGGTCCTCGCGCTCACGCTCTACCTCGGCACCCTCCTCCTCGGCGCGTTCTGGCGCCGCCAGAGACACCGGCGGCCCGCGCCTCTGGCGGGCTGGGCAGCGCTCGGGCTCGCGCCCCTGGCGCTCGGCGCCCTAATTCTGGCGGGCCTCGCGCTGTGGGACGCCGGGCAGCCGCGCGCGGTCGCGCTCGTGACGGTGGACGTGCGCGAGCGGCCCGCGCCAGAGGCCGCCGGCGCAGGCGCGATCCGGGCTGGCGAGGTCGTGGACGTGGGCGAGACGCGCGGCCTCTGGCGCCACGTAGAGACCGGCAACGCGGAGGGGTGGGTCCCTGCGCGCGCCGTTGAGCGGTTGTAGGGCGGAGCGGGGCAGGGCCGCTCCGGGAATCCCTCCACAGTCCGGCCCCTCTTGCCGCGCGGCGCCAGCAGCCCGACCTTACCCGTATGGAACCTCATGTGTACGTACGGGACGAAGGAGGCCGCCGAGCCGGGTGGATCGAAGTGGTGTGTGGGAGCATGTTCTCGGGCAAGACCGAAGAGCTAATCCGCCGCTTGCGCCGCGCCCGCATCGCGCGGCAGCGCGTGGCGCTGTTCAAGCCCGCCATCGACAACCGCTACGCCGAGGACGCCGTGGTCTCGCACGACGCCAGCGCCATGCCGTCGGTCGCCGTCCACGCCGCGGACCAGATCCTTCTCCTCGTGGGAGACGCCGACGTGGTCGGCGTGGACGAGGTACAATTTTTCGGGCCCGAGCTCGTCGATGTATGCCAGCGCCTCGCGAGGTCTGGCAAGCGCGTCTTGTGCGCGGGCCTGGACCAGGACTTCCTGGGCCAGCCGTTCGAGCCCGTCCCGCAACTCATGGCCGTGGCCGAGCACGTGACCAAGCTGCACGCGATCTGCGTCGTCTGCGGCGCGCCTGCCAACCACTCGCAGCGGTTGGTCGCGAGCGACAGCCGCGTGCTTGTCGGCGAGGCCGAGGCCTACGAGCCGCGCTGCCGTGAGCACTTCCAGCCGCGCCCCGACGCGCCTACGCCAGAGGCCACGCCCGCCGAGACGTCCGCCTCTGGCGCTCAGGCGGACGCGCAACTCCACCCGCTTCCCACGGTCTCTACCGAGACCGCCCCACAACACCCCGCGATCTAGCCGTTGCCCGAGTCGATCAACTACAGCCTGCTCGCCGGGGGTCTCCTCTCCATCGCGCTCATCGCGAGCGCGTTGCTGGGCTGGTTGGGCGATATCAAACGGGTGGGGGCGGCCACGTCCGCGCGCGAGACCACGCGGCGTGCCAAGCGGAGCGGCCCGCGCGCGGCCTCTGGCGCCGGGCCCGCAGCCAGCGCCGCAAGCGCCCGGCGCACCCACGCGACCGAGCAGGAAGACCGCATCCGGGACGCTTACTTCGCCAAGGAGCGCAAGGCGCGCGAGTTCCGCGAGCGCCAGAGGCGGCAGCAGCAGTCCCGCCAGAAGGCGCGCACGAGCTCTAGCGGCCCCCGCACTTCCTCTGGCGGGAGCACCCACGCCGCCCCGCCCTCGGCGTCCACTCTTGAGGCGACCTACCGGCTGACGCTCGGCCTGAAGGGCCCCGCCACGAAAGAGTCGGTGCGGGTGGCCTACCGCCAGCTGATCGCGGCCTACCACCCGGACCGGTGCGCAACGCTCGGCGTGAAGCTCCAGAAGCTGGCCGAGGAGGAGACAAAGCGGATCAATGAGGCCTACTCTTATTTCCGCCGCGTGCTGAAGTAGGGACTGGGGACTGGGGACTGGGGACTGGGGACTGGAATCTGCGTGCGCCCGGCCTCTGGCGCCAGAGGCCTGCGCGCTTCGCGCCGTAGCCGCGAGATGACCGTCTGGTTCGGCTGGGGATGATCGCGATTTGTCCTCTAGCCCCGGCCCTCACACGTGGCCGTCTCGCCAGAGGCTTCGTTTGTCCGCCGGAGCGCGCCGGCGGTACCATGCTGCCCTTCTCGCTTGCCCGCCGCGCCTCGCATGAGCGCTCCCGCTACCGTCTCGGACCCGAGCCTCGCCACCCGGACCCGCTCCGTCCTTGTCCGCCGCGCCGCCGCGTTCGTCCTCGATGTTGCCTTCGCGCTGGTCGTGGCGCTGCTGTTCGCGATCCCCGACGTGGCGAAAGAGCGCTTTTTCGGCTTCGGCCTGCTCTTGGGTGGCCTGTACCTCCTCTTTCGGGACGGCCTGCCTCTGGCGGCGCTGAGCGGCCGCTCCATCGGCAAGCGGATGCTGTGGCTGCTCCCCATCCGGCTCGGCGGGACGACGATGGACCTCAAGACCTCTGCCAAGCGCAACTGGACGGTCGCGCTCATGCTCCTCTTCCCAGGGCTCGCAAACCTCGCGCTCGGCTACCGCCAGATCGTGCTCGCGGGCAACATCGGCGTCAACGACGCGCTGCTGGGCCTCTTCGCGCTGCTGCTGCTCGTGGAGATCGTGCTCGTGCTCGTGGACCCCGTCGCGCGCCGCATCGGCGACCGGCTGGCAGAAACGCGCGTGATCGAGGGCTAGAGCGCCCGCCTCGCACCTCCCGGCGCCTCTGGCGCCAGAGGCGGAGCCCCGGCGCGCCCACGCACTGACACGCCGGCGCCAGAGGCCAGCGGTTACCTTACGGCACGGGCTCGCGGACCTCCGCGCGGCCCCCAGGACCCCCCCTCGCGACGCCCATGGCCGACGCCCCCGACAAGCCGCGCTACCTCGTCACCGCCCGGAAGTACCGGCCGCAGACCTTCGGCGACCTCGTCGCGCAGGAGCACGTGGCGGAAACGCTGCGCAACGCGATCCTCGGGGACCGTTTGGCGCACGCCTACCTGTTTTCCGGCCCGCGCGGCGTGGGCAAAACGACCGCCGCCCGGCTCGTCGCCAAGGCCGTCAACTGCCAGACGCCTCTGGCGGAACGCCCGGACGCCGAGCCCTGCCGGACGTGTGAGGCCTGCCGCAGCTTCGAAGAGGGCCGCGCGCTCAACGTCATCGAGATGGACGCGGCGTCCAACAACGGCGTGGACGACGTGCGCGAGCTGCGCGAGACCGTCCGCATCCCGCCTCAGGGCGCCGACAAGAAGGTCTACATCCTCGACGAGGTCCACATGTTCTCGGCCGCGGCGTTTAACGCCCTGCTGAAAACGCTAGAGGAGCCGCCACCTTACGCCCTCTTCGTCTTCGCGACGACCGAGCCGCACAAGGTTCTCCCCACCATCCTCAGCCGCACGCAGCGGTTCGACTTCCGCCGCATCCAGGTCCCCGAGATCGTGGGCCGCTTGCGCGAGGTCTGCGAGGCCGAAGGGATCACCGCCGACGAGGAAAGCCTCGTCCTCATCGCGCGCAAGGGCGACGGCGCGCTCCGCGACGCGCTCTCGCTCTTCGACCAGGCGCTCTCCCTCGTCGGGATGAACCTGCAGATCGGGCCGCTTCGCGAGGCGCTCGGCGTCGTAGACGAAGACGTGTTCTTCGCCGTCTCCGACCGCGCCGCGCAGGCCGATCGCGCCGGGCTCATCACGCTCGTGGATGGCCTCGTCCGCCGCGGCTACGACCTCGCCGAGTTCGTCGACGGCCTAGGCGAGCATCTCCGCGACCTCATGGTCACGCGGACGACCGGAAGCGCAGACCTGGTGGAGGGCACCGACACCACGCGCGCCCGCTACGCCCAGGCCGCTGGCGCGTGGGCCGAGGCCGACCTTCTGCACCTGCTCATGCTGGTCGAGCAGTGCGCAAGCGACCTCCGCGACAGCCGCCAGCCGCGCCTCGTCGTCGAGCTCGCGCTCGTCAAAATGGCGACGCTGGAGCGCGCCGCGAAGCTGGACGTGCTGCTGGACCGCCTACGCCGGATCGAGTCCGCGCTCGCCGGCGGCGCCTCGCTTCCTACTGGCCCCGCCTCTGGCGGTGCGGCCCCTGCCCAACTCGCCTCTGGCGCGAGTGCGTCCTCTGCTCCGGCTGTGCAAGCCCTCGCTTCCGCGCCAGCCGCCTCGGCGCCGGCGGCACCTCAGGCGCCCCCGGCCTCTAGCGCTCCCGCGCAGCCCTCCGCTTCCCCGATGCCCTCGGGAGCGAGCCCGGGTGAGCACGGCGCCGTGCAACAGGCGGCTCCGGCCTCTCCCTCTTCTGAGGCGCCCGCCCCCCCGCCCGCTACGCCAGAGGCCG
>NZ_MQWB01000001.1:2004755-2044213 GCF_002257665.1 Rubricoccus marinus
GGGCGGCATCCCCACCCCGCCTCTAGCGCCCAGGCCCGTCGTCCCGCCCTCCGGGAGCCCGCCGCCAGAGGCGGCGCCAAAGCCGGCCCCGGCTGTGGGGAGCACACTCTTCGGCCGCCCAGCGCTCGCGCGCCGTCCCAGTTCGGGCGACGGCGCCAGCGGCCCGGCGTCGCTCGCGGCGCCGACGCCTGCCGAGGCGCCAGAGGACCCGCACTTCGGCATCTCCATCCCGCGGGCCCGTGAGGTGTGGCCGCAACTCGTCACGCGCGTCCGCGCCGAGCGCGGCATGAGCTTGTTCTCGATGATCGCGAGCGCGAAGCCGGAGCGCATCCACCGGGGCGCGCTAGAGGTGAGCGTCTCCAACAGCCTTGCTCAGGGCTCTCTCCAGAACGAGGTGGACTTCCTCTCCGAGATCCTGTCCGGCCTCGCGGGTCAGCCAACGCCGCTCCGGTTCGTGGTCTCGCAGGCCGAACGCCGGGAAACCGTCGCCGCGGACGACCCGTTCGAAAAGCTCAAACAACTCCGCCAGACGGACCCGGTTGTGCAGGCTCTCTTCGAGAAGCTCGGCGCCGAGATCGTCTGGAACTAGACATCAGGACGCCGCGATGGCGGACGGCCGCGCATACCGCCTTTGGCGTGAACGCGGCTGACACGCACCTCTCGCGGCCTTCCCACCCCCACGAAACGATGGACGGAACCCCGAACATGGCCGATCTCTTCGGCAAGATGGCCGACATGCAGAAGCGCATGGCGGATACCCAAGCGCGCCTCGCCGAGGAGAAAGTGACCGCGGAAGCCGGCGGCGGCATGGTGGCCGTGACCGCAGACGGCACGGGCCGCATTGTCTCGATCAAGATCGAGAAAACGGTCGTGGACCCGGAAGACACCGAGATGCTCGAAGACCTCGTCGTCGCGGGCGTGAACAAGGCGCTCGAAGAGGCCGAAGGCATCAAGCAGCGCAAGATGCAGGAGGCCGCGTCCACGATGCTCCCTCCCGGCCTGGACCTCGGCGCGATGGGCGGCGGCGGCGGTTTCCCCGGACTCTAGCCTCTGGCGACACGGCGCTGTCACCGGCGCACCCTACCCTCGGGTTTTGCCCGTCCCTATGACTCACACGAGCGAAACCGTCGAAGCCCTCGTCGAGCAGTTGAGCAAGCTGCCCACGATCGGGAGAAAGACCGCGAACCGGCTGGCCGCGTACATACTCAAGATGTCGCGCGAGGAAGTCGTCGAGATCGCCAAGGCGATGGTGGCGGCCAAAGACCGCGTGGTGACGTGCCAAGTGTGCTTCAACGTGGCGGACTACAGCCCGTGCCCCATCTGCGCCTCGCACCGCCGCGACCGCTCCGTCGTGTGCGTCGTGGAGGACCCGAGCGACGTGTTCGCATTGGAGCGGACGGGCGACTTCCGCGGCCTCTACCACGTTCTCGGCGGCGTGATCTCGCCGCTGGACGGCGTCGGCCCAAACGACCTCCGCGTGCGCGAGCTTGTCGGGCGCATCTCCGGCAAGCCCGATCTCACGACCGCCTCTGGCGAGGTCGCGGAAACGGCGGAGGCGTACGACGAATCGGGCGTGCAGCCGCCAGAGGCCGTTCCGGTCGAGGAAGTCATCCTCGCGCTCAACCCCAACGTGGAAGGCGACACCACGGCCGTGTACATCGGCCAGTTGCTGGACGCGTTCGACGTCAAGGTGACGCGCATCGCCAGAGGCCTCCCCATCGGCGGCGACCTGGAGTTCGCGGACGAGGCGACGCTGAGCCGCGCGCTCGAAGGACGAAGCGGGCTGTAAGCACATGCGCCGAGCGTGGGTGGGATGGCCTCTGGCGGCGTTGCTCTGCGCCGCCGCGCCTCAGGCGCAGGTGATCCCGGACTCGCTGTGGCAGCAGGAGTTGGAAGGTATCGGTGTACGACCGGGCGCGGTGAACACCGTCCCGGCGGTTGGTGGCGCATCGGTCCGGCAGGTTCCGCTCAGCGGCACGCCAGCGGGTCCGCAGTCGGTCGCGGAAGTGGCGCGGCAGGTGCCGTCGGCGCACGTGCAGACCAATTCTCGCGGCGAGGCCCTCGTGTACCTCCGCGGATCGGGCGAGCGCCAGCTAGTCGTCACGCTGGATGGCGCGCCCCTGACGATTTCCTGGGATCGCCGCGCCGACCTCGGCTTGATTCCGACGGGCGCGCTGGACCGAATCGTCGTGGCCACAGGCACGCCTTCGGTCGCGTGGGGGCCCAACGCGCTGGGCGGCGCGGTGGATCTGGTTTCGCGCCGGGCCTCTGGCGAAGGCACGCTAACGGAAGCGAGCCTCGCGGGCGGCGTGCCAGGAACGGGCCGCGCGAGCGCGGTACGCGTCGCCAGAGGCGGGCCATGGAGCGCCACGCTTGCCGTCGAGGCCGGGGCCCGCGCGGGAGACGCCGTGGCCACTGGCGCTTCGCTCCCGTTTAGCCAGGAGCCGGGCGCGCTCCGTACCAACACCGACCGCGCGCTCGGCAGCGGACTCGCGCGGCTGGAGTGGGCGCCAGAGGCCTCGCAGTCCGTGGCTCTCACGCTGTTCCACGCCTCCGCCCAGAAGGGCGTCGCGCCCGAGGGCCACCTCGATCCAGCAACGGAAAGCGTGCGCTACTGGCGCCTCCCGCGCTGGCGCCAGAGCCTCGCCGTTCTCAACGCGCGAGCCGACGCGCGCCTCTGGCGCGTGCGCGGGACCGCGTGGGCGGGAGCGTTCGCGCAGACCATCCGCCAGTTCGACCGTGCGGACTACCAAACCGTAGGCGCAGAGCAACGCGACGCCGATGCGAGCGGCGGACTCCGCGCACTGGCCGAGTTTCCACGCGCCTGGGGCGTGATCCGCGCCACGACGTTCGGCGAGATCGCCGAGCACGTCCAGACCGAAACCGGCGAGCCGCGCGAGCGCTTCCGCCACGCGACGGGCAGCGTGGGCCTGGAAGTCGAAACCGAGGGCCGCGTCCGCTTCGCTGCTGGCACCGCGCTGGACGGCATGGCGCCTCTGGCGACGGGCGCGCGTCCCGAGGCCGGACCGTTCGGCGACCTCGCGCTCCACGCCGGCGCGGTCTGGGACGTAGCGCCAGAGGCCCGGCTCCGGATCGGCGGTGGGCGGAAAACGCGCTTCCCGTCCATGCGCGAGCTGTTCGGCGGCGCGCTGGGTCGTTTCGCTCTCAACCCCGACCTGCGTCCCGAGCAGGCGTGGTTGGCCGAGGTCGGAGCCGACCTGACCTCGGGGCCTCTGACGGGCTCGCTCGTCGCCTTTGTGCGCGACGTGAGCGGCACCATCGAGCAGGTGAGCCTAGCTGACGGCCGGCACCAGAGGCAGAACCTCGGCGGCTCCACAGCCTTCGGCGTGGAAGCCACGGCCGACTGGCGCGCCTTTGGCGCCGTCCGAATCGAGGCCGCGCTCACGCTCGTGCGCCAGAGGACAGACGCAGGTGAAAGGCTGACGGAACGGCCCGGCGCGCTGGGCCGGGTGGGCGTCGATGTCGCCAGGGGCCTCTGGCGCGGACGCGCGTGGGCCGACGGCGTGGGCGGCGTGGTCTCGCCAGTTCCGGGCGGACGCATAGACCTGCCCGGCGCGGTCGTGCTCTCGGCCGAACTCGCGCGGCAGTGGAGCGCAGGGGGTGCGCTACTCGAAACGTCGGTCCGGGTGGACAACCTCGCGGACGCTGTGCTCGTGCCGCAGGCCGGGCTTCCGGCGCCTGGCCGTAGCGCGTCCGCCGGTGTGCGCGTGCTGTTCTAGACGCCCCGGATCTTCTCGCGCCACGCGCCAGAGGCGCTGTTCCTGGCGCACCGCCGCGGTAGTTTTGGCGCCATGCCGATCTCCCGTGTTTGTGTTTTCTGCGGCTCGCGTCCCGGCGCCCGCCCCTCCTATGCCGACGCCGCCCGCGAGATGGGCAGCGCGCTCGCCGCCAGAGGCCTCGGTCTGGTCAACGGCGGCGGCCGTGTCGGCCTGATGGGCATCACGTCCGACGCGGTGCTCGACGGCGGCGGCGAGGCCATCGGCGTGATGCCGCAGGCGCTTATCGACCGCGAGGTGGGACACCGCGAGATGACCACGCTGCACGTCGTGGAGACAATGCACGAGCGCAAAGCGCTGATGGCCTCGCTCTCGGACGCGTTCGTCGCGATGCCCGGCGGCATCGGCACCCTTGAAGAGCTGTTCGAGGTCTGGACGTGGTCCGTGCTCGGCATCCATGCCAAGCCTGTCGGCCTACTCAACGTGGACGGGTACTACGACGACCTCTTGCGCTTTCTGGACGGCGCCGTGGAGCAGGGCTTTTTCCACCCCCAGCACCGGGCCCGCCTTGTCAGCGCGACGTCGCCAGAGGCGCTGCTGGACCAACTCGCCTCTGGCGACGTGCCCGCCGCCGGGAACCAGTAGCCGAGCCCACGCAACCTCTGGCGCCAGAGGCATGCCGGGGTCACGCGCCCTTCTTCCCGCCGTCGCCGCTACGCTTCCTCACCCCTCCCCATGATTCTGAGCCGCCGCGCCGCGTGGGCGATCGCCGTCCCGGTCGTGCTGATCCTGCTGGGCTACGTCGTGTGGCCGAACGTCGCCACGTTCCGGTTGGGGCTGGATGCGCAGGTCTTCGCGGACCTCTTCGGAAGCTGGAGCGCGGCGGGTACGCGCGCTCTCGTCAACTCGGTCGGCGTGTCGCTCGCGACCGTTCTCGGGGCGGGCCTCGTCGGCGTGGGGCTCGCGTGGGCGCTGTACCGCGTCCAGCTTCCCGCCAGAGGCCTGCTCGCCGGCGCGGCGGCGCTGCCTCTGGCGCTGCCGCCGCTCGTGGGCGTGCTCGCGTTCGTGTTCCTCTACGGCGAGGGCGGGATGCTGCCACGCGGGCTCCAAGCGCTGTTGGGGCTGGACCAAGCGCCCTTCGGCTTCGCGGGGCTCGCGGCCGTGATCGCGGTCCACGTGTACGTGTTCCAGGTGTACTTCTACCTCTTCGCCGGCGCCGCCCTGCGCGATCTGGACGGCGCGCTCCTGGACGCCAGCGCCGACCTCGGGGCCTCTGGCGGGCGCACGTTCCGCCGCGTGGTTCTCCCACACCTCCGGCCGTCGCTCGTGGGCGCGAGTCTGCTCGTGTTCATGCTCTCGATGGCGTCGTTTACCGCGCCGCTGCTCTTTGCCGAGGCCGAGCCGTTTCTGACGACGCAGATCTACCAGTTCAAGCTCAACGGTGCGATGGACCGCGCGGCAAGCGTCTCGGTCGTGCTGACGGGCATCTGCCTGCTCTTTCTGCTCCTTGCCGAGCGCGGCGGTAGTCTCGGCGCCAGAGGCTCGGCCAAGGGCGTAGGGCGCGCACCTCGGCCTCTGGCGAGCCGGGGCGCACGCGTGGCGGCGGGCGCGGGCGTGGGTCTCGCGCTGGTCGTGCTCCTTCTGCCCATCGCGACGGTCGTGCTGCTCTCGTTCGTGCAAGAGGGAAGCTGGACCACCCAGGCCTTCCCGACAGACTTCACGCTCGACAACTACGCCGCCCTCGCGAGCGACCCGGCCGTCGCAGCCCCGGTCCGGAACTCGCTCTGGATGGCGGGCCTCGCAACGGCCGCCAACGTCGTCTTCGGCATCGGCGCTGCGCTCGCCATCCAGAGCAAGTGGGTGCGGGGCCGCGGCGCGATCCGCGCGCTCAGCCTCCTCCCCTTCGCGATCCCCGGGACCGTCATCGCGCTCGGCCTCATCGTGCAGTTCGACGAGCCGAGCGTGCTCGCCGGCGGCGCCGTGCTTGTCGGGACGGTGTGGCTCTTGCCTCTGGCGTACTTCGTGCGCCACGTGCCGCTCGTGGTGCGGAGCACGCAAGCGGCGCTCGAAGGCTTCGACGGGCGCCTCGCCGAAGCCTCCGCCGACCTTGGGGCCTCTGGCGGGCGCACGTTCCGCCGCATCGTCTGGCCCGCGATTCTGCCGGGCGTGCTCGCGGGCGCGTTGCTCACACTCGTGACCGCACTCGGCGAGTTCGTGGCCTCCATCCTCCTCTACGTCTACGCCAACCGCTCCATCTCCGTCGAGGTGTTCTCCCAACTCCGCGAGTACGACCTGGGCGCGGCCGCGGCGTACAGCGTCCTGCTGATGGCCCTCGTCGCCGTCGCCGTCGGCCTCGCGCGGTGGATGGGCGGAACGCTCCGCGCCACCTAGCCTCTGGCGCCAGAGGCCGGCCGCGCCCGGGGCTCACACAGCTTTCGCCAGAGGTCATCGGTAAGCGCTTACACCGTCAGAACCCAGCCGTACCTTCGGGTTTCACTCGGCGCCCCACCCGTCCGTATGAAAATCACCGTTATCGGCGCAGGCACCATCGGCACCGCCGTCGCGCACGACCTGTGCCGCCGCCCTGGCATGACGCGCGTGCAGGTCTGCGAGGCCCGCCCCGTCGTCCTCCGCGCGCTGCGCCAGAAAGAAGCCCACCCGCTGCTCCGCACCTACGAGGCGGACGCGCGCGACACGCCAACGCTGGAGCCCATTTTTACGGGCAGTTCCGTTGTCGTCTCGTGCGTCGGGCCGGAGCACAGCCCGAGGCTTGCGAGGCTCGCCGTTAAAGCGGGCGCGCACTTCGTCGACCTCGGCGGTCCGCTCAACGACCCCGACCTCGCCGAGCGCGCGGCCTCTCGTGGCAAATGGATTGTGACCGGCGCCGGGCTCGGCCCGGGCTTGGTCAACGTGCTCGTGATGGAGGCGCTGGACACGTTCCCCGAGGCCAACCGCGTCCGCGTGCTCGTGGGAGACGTGCCCGCCCACCCGAGCCCGCCGTTCAACCACCGGCTCGCGCACTCAGCGGAAAAACTGTTGGACGACTACACCAGCAGCGTCAGCGTCGTGCGGAACGGGTCGGTCGAGATGCGCGAGCCGCTCACGGGCGTCGAACTCGTGGACATCGACGACTTTGGCAAGATGGAGGCCTTCTACGCAGGCGCGGGACTGGGCGCGCTCGCGGGGCGCCTCGCCGGCCGCCTCGACAGCCTCGATGTCAAGGTCCTGCGCTACCCCGGCCACGCTGAGCAGATGCGCTTTCTCCTCGACCTCGGCATGGCGGACTCGACCGTTCTCGACGTGCGCACCCACCTCACCTACCGCGACGTGCTCGTCCGCCGGTTGCGCCAGAGGCTCGGCGGCGCCTACGAGGACGCCGTCATCCTCCGCGTCGACGCCGACCGCGTGACCTCTGGCGAGAGCGAGCGGCACACGATCCGCCTGGTGGACTGCTGGGACGAGGCCACGGGCTTGAGCGCGATGCAGCGGTGCACCGCCTTCCCGGCGGCCAGCGTCGCTGCGCACCTCGCAACCGAGGCTCCAACGGGAGGCGGCCACGAGAGCCTGGAGAACGTGCTCCCCGCCGAGATCCTTCTCGCGGACCTCGCCGAGCGCGGCATCACGATCGAGCGCCGCGGCGTGCAGCCCTTGGCGGAGGTCGCGTAGCTACCCGTTGCCGTAAGCGCGGAGGACCGATCCGGAGTGGACCGGTCCGGCGTCGCCGCACAGCCGCGTGCACAGTTCGGCGAGCGCCTCGGCGCTCACGCCAGAGGCGTTGCTGTCCTCGCCGCCGAACAGGATCATCGACGGCGCGACGGCGACGGCCGCGATCTCCGGGTGCTCCGCAGCGGTCGCCTCCACCAACCGGATCACGCCCGCTTTGGACGCCGCGTAGGCCGCCTGCTGCGCCGGAGCCGCATCGGCGCCCTGCCGCGACGCGATGGCGACGATCCGCCCTCCGTCCATGCGCCGCGCCGCCTCGCGGGCGCACAAGAACGCGCTCGTGAGGTTGAGCCGCATCACGCGCTCCCACGCCTCCAATGTGGTCTCCGCCAGAGGCGCCCCGTCCCACATCCCGACGGTGTGGACCAGTCCCCAGACCGGCCCCATCTCGCTCCCAACAGCATCGAACGCGTCCTGAACGGCGCGCTCGTCCGTGACATCGGTCGCCCAGCCTCTGGCACCGTCCGGGAGCGCCTCTGGCGCCGTCCGGTCGAGCGCGGCGACGCGCGCGCCAGCGGCCGCGAGGTGCCGCACGACGACGGAGCCCAGGCGCCCACCGGCGCCGGTAACGATGACGATGCGGCCGGAGAGAGAGTCTGACATAAGGCGTGAGGGATGCCGCCAGAGGCGTTTATTCGGACGAGGTGTGGTCGTGGACGACGAGCCAGCCCTCGTCGGTGTTCTGCAAGAGGAGCGAAAAGAGCCCCGTCGGCGCGTCCTCGCCACGCGTCAGGCGCCAGCGGCCAAAGGCGAGGGCGTGCGTGGCGGAAAGCGGGCGCACCTCGATCTCCTCGAACGACAACGTCCCCATCGCCGACCGGTCCGGGTAGCCGCGCTTGTACGCGTAGAAGCTTTCCTCCCAGCCACGCCGCATTGAGCCGCCGGAGAGGAACATGAGGGTGTCCGTCCGGGCGTAGCCGTCCATGAAGCCGCGGATCGAGCCCTCGTTCCAGGCCGCCACTTGCGTGTCGAGGGTTTGCATCACGCCCTCTCGGACGGCGTCGGCGTTCATCCCCGCCTCTGGCGGTGTGGACCCGCACGCGCTGAGGCCGAGCGCGAGCAGAAGGGCGAGAGCAAAACGAGCGAGCATGTGGGCAATCAGGAGTGAGCCTGGAGACTACGCCCGTGCGCCTCGTCTGTCACGCCAGAGGCCACCTCATCCTGCGCTGAGACCGCTTAGCGGAGCGCCGCGTATTCGCCAGAGGCTCCGTGCCCACTCAAACGGTGGGGAGGCCGCGGCGGACGTTTGGGTACCACGCGGAGACGCGGTGGAATCGGGGCCGCCCGGATGGCGACGCCGTTTCCCCCTTGTCGCCCGCCCCGCCCGCCGGGTAGCTTCAGCCTCCCGATACGAGATCCTCGAACCTCGCGTTCCCGCTCTCGACGAGACACCCCAAGGCCCCTTCCCCCGTCGCCGCTGCTGCTTCCGCTACGCTTTCCGTATTGCCTCCCGTGACTGCGAGCCATCTGGCCGCGTCGGAGAGGCGTGCCCTTTCGAGCAGCCCACCCCCGCCTCGTGCGAGCGACTGACCGACCCGCCTCCTCTCCCCTGCGACACCTCGGCCTTCTAGGCTTGTTGGCAGCGGCAGGGTTCCTCGTTCTGCTTGTCCGCGCAGGCACCCTCGAGGCCGAGCCCGGCCGCGGCTTCTGGGCGCAGCCGCTGGCGCCAGAGGCCGTCCGCGCGGACACGGACACCGTCGTGGTCCAGCCCGGCCCCGTCCGCATCGACACGACCGACGCGGATTCGACGACGCGGGCGGAGTACCTCCTCCCCTCGTTGCCGCGCGACAACTACTACGCGGTCCCTGTCGAGCGCTTGGTGCCATCCTTGTTGGGCGGCTCGATCCGCGCGCGCCAGCAGCTCGTGGAGCTGGACTCTTCCCTTCTCCAGTATGAGGTCCGGGAAACCGTTGGGGGCCGCGATATCCGCACGCCCGTCCAGCTCTCGCTTCAGGAGTACCTCGCCGCTCAGCAGGGCGTCAACATCCAGGATGGCTTCCGCTCGCTCGCCGCGAGCCGCCTGCAACGCCAGCAGCGCCGCGCAGGCGTCGGGATCAACATCGACATTCCTGGCGGCAACCAGTCCGCCTTCCGGACCATTTTCGGCAAGAACGAGGTGGACCTCCGCGTGACGGGTAACTCCACGCTGGACCTCGGCGTCGGCTACGACCAGAACGCCATCCAACAGGCGAGAACCGGCCAAGACGGAAGCTTTGCGCCTGACTTCGGGCAGGAGCTCAACCTCAACGTAGCCGGCACCATCGGCGACAAGCTGCGGATCAACGTCAACTACGACACGCAGAGCCAGTTCGACTTCGAGAACCAGGTCTCCCTCGTCTACACCGGCTACGAGGACGACATCGTGCAGAAGGTGGAGGCCGGCAACGTCTTCCTCCAGACGCCCTCCGAACTGATCCGCGGCGGGCAACGCTTGTTCGGGCTGCGGACGGACCTCCAGTTCGGCCCTCTTTCCATCACGGGTGTCGCTAGCCAGCAGGACGCGGAAAGCGATGCGGTGGTGATCGAAGGCGGCTCGCAGTCCACGCCCATCTCGCTCTCGCCTACGCGGTACGAGAACGACACCCACTTCTTCCTCGGCTTCGCGTTCTACAACTGGTGGAACGCAGCGCACCGGGACCCCAGCGTGCCCTCGCCGCCCCCGGGCTTTAGCCAGATCACCAACCTCGAGGTCTGGGTCCAGGACGCACAAGCGCAGAGCACGGTCAACACCAATGACCCCGTAATCCTCGGCGTCGGCCTCGTCGACCTCGGCGAGCCCGTGGGCGTGCTCGCCGGTGGCCGCGCCTACCTCGACGCCGTTGGCGAGGTGGCGCCGTTGCCGTCGCCAGAGGCCGACCAATACTCCCAGGCGCAGCTAGACTTTATCCGCACGCGGACGAGCGAGGTGAACTTCGAGGAGGACTACGGCCTCACCGTCGGCGAATCCGTCCAGGGGAAGTGGCGTCAGCTCCGGCCCGGAACGGACTTCACCCTTGACGAACGCCTCGGATGGATCTCCCTGACGGGCGCGCTCGGACCGGAGGACGCCCTCGCGGTGACGTATCAGTACCGCCGCGCCGACGGGACGTCCGTCACCATCGGTGACTTCGGCAACCACAGCACCGATACAAACCCAGCAACGGGCGAGCGCTCGCGGCTCAAGCTCCTCCGTGGGCGCGCCACCAACGTCACTGAGGCCCCGTGGGACCTCACGATGCGCAACATCTACCGCGTCGGCGGCCGGTCCATCAACCCGCGGGACTTCACGCTGGACATCACCTACGAGCCACCGGGCAACACCGCGCAGTTCACGCTCCCCGGCATCCAGATCTCCGATGGGCTCACCATTCTCGCCGCGCTCGGCCTCGACCGCACCGCCGATGGCGGCATCCCCCGCCGTGACGACCGCTTTGACTTCCGCTCGGGCTACACCATCGACGCCCAGAACGGCCGCATCATCTTCCCCGTCCGCGAGCCCTTCGGCCGCTACATCGAGGGCCTCTTGCGCGATGGGCTCTACGTCAGCGGCGAAACGCTCAGCATCCAGATCGACGGGGGGTACGACGCCGTCGCGCAAGACCTCGTCTTCAACCGGCTGTACGAGCTGAAGCCAGCCGTCGCCGAGCGCGAGTTGAACAAGGTGCGTCGGTACAACATCGGCGGCGAGTACAAAAGCGCGTCTCAGTCCGTCTTCAACGTCGGCTTCGGCCTCGTCGAGGGCTCCGTTACAGTGACCTCTGGCGGGACGGCGCTCATTGAGGGCCAGGACTACGTCGTCAACGAGACCGCGGGAACCGTCGAGATCCGCAACCCGATCTATCTCGCCCCGGGGCAGCAGATCCGCGTCGAGGTCGAAAAGAACAAGCTGTTCTCCATCGGCAGCAAAACCCTCGTCGGACTCCGCAGCGACTACCGCATCAGCGAGAACGCCGGCTTTGGCGCTACGTGGATGCGCCTCGCGGAGCGTCCCCTGAACGACAAATTCCGCATCGGCGAGGAAGCGCTCGAGAACACCATCTTTGGCGTCGATGGCGGCGTCACGTTCGAGCCCCGGTGGGTCACGCGGGCGCTTGATGCGTTGCCCTTGATCCAGACGCGCGCGCCATCTTCCCTCGAGTTCCGCGGGGAGTACGCGCAGTTCTCCCCCGGCCACCCGGAGACGTTCGCCTTCCGCCAGGTGCAGCGGGACCTTGCCGACCTGGATCGCTCGCTTTCCGAGGACGAGTCGCGAGGCATCTCGTCAATCGACGACTTCGAGCAAGCCGAAACGGTCAACACCGCCCTGGAGCAGGCCTTCGGATGGCGGATCGCGGCTCCCCCTCGTGGCTCCGGTCCGATGAACGGGGAAGGGACGGTCCCCTACGAGCGCGGAGTTACCCGCATCAACGACCCGCGCCTGGCGACAAACTGGAGAGGCCTGTTCGGCTGGTACTCCATTTCCAACCAGGGCTACGACCGGCTCACCGAGCAGCTCGGCGGGCTGCCTGTGGCCTCGCAGCGCGTCTACCCCCAGGACCTCTACGACCGGCAGTTCACGGCCGCTGAAGAGAGCCAGCCGCTGAACCTACTGGACGTCTACTTCGACCCCGCGCGCCGCGGACCCTACAACTACAACCGCGAGCTCGCCAGCACGTACGCCTCGGACCCGGCCTCGGCATGGGGCGGCATGATTCAGAGCATCGACGCCGCGTACTCGGACTTCGATGGCGCCAACACGATCGAGTCCATCGAGTTTCTCGTCGCGCCGCTGGGCGGGCGCGACGGGTCTGAGCCGATCAACCAGGGTGCGGTCCTCAACTTCGACCTCGGCATCCTGAACGAGGACACGCTCCCCAACGGCTCGCTCAACTCGGAGGACGGCATCTCTGAGTCCAACCCCGACGCCAACGAACTCGATGAGTGGAGCCGCCTGATCGATGGCATCTCGGAAGGCAACGTGGACTTCTACGAGGACACGGGCCGTACAGAAGACCTCGGCATCGACGGTCTGGCCTCGCGCAGAGACCTCGTGGCCCCTGGCGGCACGCCCTACGCGTTCGCCGAAGCGGACTTGCCTGGCGTCGCTGAATTTCTCGATGCCCTTCCCGACGGCCCGGAGCGTCGGCGCGCCGAGCAGGACCCCGCCGGCGACGACTACCACCACTTCCGTGAAACGTACTTCGACGACGGCAACTTCTTCGTGGGCCGCGCCACCGCGCAGGAACGCTACGCGCAGTACTTCTCCGGCAGCGAGCTCAACAACGACGTCCCCCGCGGAAAAATCCTCCCCGACGAGGAAAAGGGCATCTCGCAGATCCCCTCTACGGAGGACATCGACGACAGCTTTACGGCCACGCGCCAGGCGGAGGAGCAGTTCTACCGCTACTCCCTCCCCCTCGATGAAGGCGGCCTCCGCAGCAGCCCGTTCTTTACCGGCAGCACCATCGAGACCAACGGCGCGACGTGGTACCTGATTCGGATCCCGGTCCGAAGCGAGACCCGGCAGGACTTCGGCGGAAGCCTCGCCAACGTTCAGATGGCCCGGATGTGGACGACCGGGCACCAGAAGCCCGTCACGCTCCGCTTCGCGACGCTAGAGCTCGTCGGCAGCCAGTGGCAGAAGTCCACCGACGTGGGCATCACCGAGGACGGGGCCTCTGGCGGGAGCGACCCCGAGCTCTTCATTGCGTCGGTCAACACAGACGAGAACCCGACCGAGTACCTGCCGCCGGTGAGCGCGTTGCGGCCGGTCAACCGGGACATCTCCGGCTCGGCCCGAGACGCGCGCGAGCAGTCCCTCGTGTTCCGCGTGGAGGATCTCGGCGAAGGCCAGTCGCGCGCGCTGTACAAACCGTTCTCCACCAACCGGCTCGACCTCACGAAGTACTCCAACGTGCGGATGTTCTTGCACGGCGAGGGCTTCGAGGCCCGCGACGACGTGCGCGTCTTCCTGCGCCTTGGCGCGGACGAGACCGAGAACTACTACGAGATCGAGCAGCCGCTCTACCCGTCCTCTAGCGAGAACCTCCTGGAAGCCTTCGGCAACGGGGAGGAGTTCATCGACGCCACCCGGGCCGCGGACTACCTCTGGCAGACCAACGCCTGCCCGGGCGGAGACGACCCCGAAGGTGACGACCCGACCACGCGCGCGGACTGCTCCGACGACCAGCGAGCCGACCTCAACTCGATCAACATCGTGCTGAGCGAGCTCAACAAGCTCAAGGTCTCCCGCGACGCCTCTGGCGTGGCCACCAACGTCCGCTACACCGAGGACCGGACGCCAGAGGGCGCCGCCCCCGGCGCGAGGCTCTCCATCATCGGGACGCCCTCCATCCAGTCCGTCTCCAACGTGGTGATCGGCGTGCGGAACGGCGACAACGGGGACCCCGTGCCTCTGGCGGAGGTCGAGGTGTGGTTCAACGAACTGCGCGTTTCCGGGTACGACGAAGGTGGAGGCGCGAGCGCGTTCCTCACCGCGCAGGCTCGCCTCGCCGACGTGGCCAACGCGACCGCCCGCGTCTCGCTCAGCCAGGACGGCTTCGGTGGCCTGAGCGCAGGCCTGGGAGATCGGGACTTCGTGGACCGCTTCGGCATCACGCTCTCCTCCACGTTCAACGCCCACAAGCTGCTCCCCGAGCGGTACGGGTGGAACGCCCCCGTCCAGGTCTCCTACACCGAGAACCAGACGACGCCCCGCTTCGACCCGACGAACAGCGACATCCGCATCGACGACCTCGCGGACCAGACGCTCGCCAACGAAAACCTCCCCGAACCAGAGCGCCGCATCCAGGCCGACTCGATCCGGTCGGCGGCTCAGACCGTCTCGCGGCAGCGCACGCTCCGCATTCCGCTCAGCAAGACGGGCAGCCGCTCGCCGTGGCTGAAGTACTCGCTGGACGCCCTCAACCTCTCGTACACGAACGCCGCGCAAGAGGCCCGCAGCCCGCGGCTCTCGGTCAGCAACTCCGACAACTGGCGCGTGGACGCGAGCTACCGGCTGACCGTACCGAAGCCGAAAACGGTCCGCCCCTTCTGGTTCACCTCTGGCGTGCCGCTGCTCGGCAGCGCGCTGGAAGGGCTGCGCATGAACCTCCTCCCGCGCTCGCTCTCGTTCTCCACGAACGCGGGCCGGACGGTCTCGGTCAGCCGCGAGAGGCCGCGGGCAAACGACCTGGACGAGCCGGAGATCATCAACGACTTCCTCTACCCGCGCCGCGTCACGCACGACTTCGGCCACACGCGGGCGTTCAACCTCCAGTACGAGCTTTTCCCGTTCCTGACGACGACGTACGGCTCCAACTCCACGCAAAGCCTAGACCTCGCGGGCGTGGACGAGCGGTTCGCGATCCTCGCGAGAGACACCTCGGGCTACTTCGGTGACCCGGGCCGCATCGAGCAGTTCGAGATCAGCCGCGCGGAGGCGTTGACGCCGGGCAGCGAGTTGTGGCAGCGCTTCGGCATTACGCGTGCCTCGCAGTTGGACTCGCTCCAGATCCTGGGCGGCACGACGCCACAGCTCACGGTCCTCCCATGGGCCGAGGCCGTCGGTGCGACGCTCTCGGGCGACCGCCGCCTGCTCACCGACCGCTACGACCAGACCTTCTCTTCCACGTTCCGCATTTCGACGCGCAACGTGAAGTGGCTGGCCTGGATCCAGCCGCAGGCCATCGGCCTGTCCTCCTCGTACGCGTGGGACTTCCAGCCCATCACCGGGTTCGAAGACCAGACCATCGCGGGCGTGGGCAGCCAGTTGCAGATGCAGACCGGGCTCAAGCTGCGCCCCCGCGAGTTCTGGCGCCTCTTCCCCTTCTACCGCTCCCTGGAGGACGCGGATCGCAAAGCAAAGCAGGCCTCGGACCAGCGCCGCCGCGAGCGCGAGACGGCCCGCGAGGCCCGCCGCGCGGAACGCGAGCGAGAGCGTGAAGCCGCTCGCGCCGCCCGCGAGGCGGCAGCCGAGGCCGCAGCCGCTGGCGAAGCCGGCGGGGACGACACCGAGCCTCTGGCGCCAGAGGCCGCACCTTCTGGTCTGCCCGTACCGGCCGGCGCCCCCGCGCCCCCCGTGGGCGCGAGACCGACGGAGAACACCGTCGCGCCAGAGGCCGCCGGATCGGTCGCGCTGAATGACGAGGAGGACGCGGAGCCCCGCCGTCCGCTCATCAACGTGGGCGGCATCGGGCGGCGGCTGTTCCTGGCCGTGACCGGCTTCGAGGACGTGCAGGTGAACTACCGCGGGGCGCTGAGCTCCACGGCCAACGGCATCGTCGGCGACGGGTTCAGCCTGCTCGCGGCGCTCACCGGCGACGCCCCGCCACTCGGTTACCGGCTGGGCTTGAACCGGCGCCTGCCGCTGGACTCCCGCCTCTCAGACCCCAACGTGACGCTCCAGCTCCAGGACGTGCTGGGCAACAGCCACGACTTGGACGGGCGGACCACGCTGCAGCTCTCGCAGAGCCTGCGCGTCTCGCTCAACGCGTCCACGAAGTGGGACTCCAACGACATCTACCCGCTGGAGCGCACGGCCGACGAGGTGATCGAGCGGGACCGCATCCGCACCGGCTCTAGCCAGTCCACCGTTCTCGCCCTCGGCCGGGACTACACGTCGCTGTTGAACCGCCACATCGAGCGCTTCCAGAACGACGTGGACGGCGCCTCTGGCGGAGGCCCGGTCGCCTCGGCCGTCGGCTCCGCCAGCGGCCTGGCGGAGGACTTCAACGCGACGTTTGCGAACGGGCTCGGTCGGTTCGGCCCGGATGGCCTCTTCGCGATCCCCATCCCGAGTTGGGAAGTCAACTGGACCGGGCTGAGCCGCTGGCCCCTGTTCGAGCGATTTACGCAGCAGGTCACGATCCAGCACGGCTACTTCGCGTCCAGCCAAACCACGTTCGAGTCCGTCGCCAATTCTGGGGAGCCTCAAACGCGCGACGTGGCCGGCGTGCTGCTGGTCGAACCGCAGACCGAGGTGGAGCCGCGCACGCTCGTCGTCAACGAACGCTTTCAGCCCCTGATCGGCGTCCGCGTCGGCTGGAAGGGTGGCCTGAGCACGGAGTTGACCTACAACCGCAGCCGGGTGCTGACGCTCCAGCCGCTCAACGCGTCGCTGACGCAGAAGAAGGTCAGCGACATCCAGGGCAACGTGACGTTTACAAAGACGGGCTTCCGGCTCCCCCTCTTCAACCGCCTGCGCAACACGGTCCGGTTTACGCTTACCGCGTCCCTCACGGACGACGTCACCGACAACCAGTTCATCCTCAACGACCTGGAGGACACCCTCAACGGGGACGGCGTGGAGGCCCGGTCCGGCGTGGCGTTTAAACGCGTGTCCATCTGGCCGCGCGTGGGCTACCAGATCTCGAACCGCGTCAACATGGACGTGTTCTTCCGCTACGAGCGGAGCATCAGCGAGAACAGCCGCGCCAGCCCGAGCATCGCGAGCTACGACGGCGGCGTTACGCTCCGCATCTCGTTCTCGAACTAATTCCCCTCTGGCGCCCGGCTCGCCTCTGGCGCCAGAGGCCGCTCCCTCCATGCCTGCACCGACCCTCCTCTGCGACCTCGGCCGGATGGGCTACCGCGAGGCCTGGGACCTCCAGGCGGCGCTCCAGTCGCGCCTGATCGAGGCCAAGCGTGGCGAGCAGACAGACGCGCTGCCGCCCCACGTGCTCTTGCTCGTAGAGCACCCGCCCGTGTTCACGCTCGGCAAGAGCGGCGACGCCGCCAACCTCCTCGCCTCTGGCGACGCCCTCGCCGCCAGAGGCGCGACGTTCGTGGAGACCGACCGGGGTGGCGACATCACCTTCCACGGACCGGGCCAGGTCGTCGCCTATCCCATCCTTGACCTCGACCGCCTCTCGAACCTCGAGGGCGAACCGATGCGGGACCTCCACCGCTTTCTCCGCGAGATGGAGGAGGCCGTGATCCGCACGTGCGCGGACTGGAACGTCGTCGCGGACCGCGTGCCGGGACGGACGGGCGTATGGGTGGGGCCAGACGCCAGAGGCGACGAGCGAAAGGTCTGCGCGATGGGCGTCCGGTGCAGCCGCTGGGTGACCATGCACGGGCTGGCGCTCAACGTGACCACGGACTTGGACTGGTTTGGCCTGATCGTCCCATGTGGCATCGACGACCGCGGCGTGACCTCGCTCGCGCGCGAGGCCTCTGGCGGTGGCCCTAGGTCCCATGGTGACGGAGTCTCGCCAGAGGTCGTATCGCAACAACTCGTCGGGCACCTCGCGGCGCGGCTGGGCTTGGACCTCCGCTCGGTGGAGCGCGCGGAGCTCGAAACCTGGGCACGAGGCCGTAAAAACTCCGCGCCTTCCACGGCCGCCTGAGTCCAAGCGGCGCCCCACCCGTATCATCGGCGACCCCTCCCCACACAGATCCCTCCATGTTCAACGTCGACCAGTTCGCACGCCAGTTGCTCATCGAAGCCCTCTTCTACGATGAGGAGTACGGCGCCCTCGGCAACGTCAGCCTTATCGACCCCGAGAGCGTGCGCGAGAAGTACCTCGCCTCCTACGACCCCGAGCGCGACACCTTCCTGATCGAGGAAGCGGTCGAGTGGGAAGACCTCGACGCCGACGAGGACGGCGAGATCGACTACGCCCTCGCCGTGGACGGCAAGGAGTTCGGCACTTACGAGACGCCAGAGGACGCCGCCGACCAGCTCCTGGCTCTCGCCCGCGAGCACTCGCTCGCCCCGAGCTTTATGATCCTCTTCGACGAGGAGGCTGGCTAAGGCCTCTCGCGATCAGCTCTCAGGGAGTCCGTTTCGGCGGGCTCCCTTTTTTTTGTCGTTCAACCACACGCACTGGGGTGCCGCCTGCGCCAGAGGCCATGTCGAGTGGAGCCTTGGGCCTGGCGCTTTTCTACGCCTCTGGCGTCCGCCACGCTGTCCAGGCAAGGGCCAGCCAGCCCGAGATGAACGCCACGCCCCCAATCGGCGCGACGGCGCCGAGAATGGGCATCTCCAGCAGGACGAGGAGGTACAGGCTGCCTGAGAACAGAACCGTCCCCACCACGAAAAGCACCCCGGATGCGCGTGCGCGCCACCCTGACCGGATCGCGAGTGCCACCACGGCCAGCGCAACGGCGTGAGCGAGGTGGTAGGACGATGCCGTGCGCCACGTCGCGAGGCGCTCTGGCGAGACCGCATCGGCCAGCCCGTGTGCGCCGAACGCGCCTAGCGCGACGGCGAGCGCTCCGCTCACGCCAGCGGCCACCATCCACGTGCGAGCGGTCACGGAGCCTCTGGCGCGAGTTCGCGGATGCGGAACGAGACCGGGGACCCGTTGACCTTCAGCGTGTAGGAGCCCGGGCCATACGTCCCCTCCAACGGGAGGTAGAACCGGAAGGGCCGGATCACCTGAGCACATGCGCGGCCTCTCGGCTGGCGCGTGGTCAGTTCTACGTCGATCAGGTGACCGCGCCGCATCTGGACGGCGTCCTCCAACCGGGAGCACGCGTCTGGAAGGGTGCCCTTGAGCAGCACCTCAACCGAGACCGGAGCTTCTGGCGTCGTGGCGGAGCGCTCTGGACGGACGGCGATGGAATCCAGAACGGCCGGATAGATCAGGACCCGGACCACGCTGTCGGCCGGAGTCAGCAGCATCGTCTCCCGCCCGTCGGGCGCGACGCCGGGGTAGCGATGCCCAAACCGCTCGTCGCCCGAGGCCTCCGACGCGCCCCCACTGCCGCCGCAGGCGGAGCAGAGGGCCAGCACGAACAGGAGCAGCGCCGTTCTCACTCTGCCGACGTGTCCTCGCCTGTGCCTTCGAGCAGCGCGACCGTCTCCGCGTCTTCAGCGACGGTCTCGGACGGGGCATCGCCCCAGAGACGTTCCAGGTCGTAGTGCTCGCGGGCCTCTGGCGTAAAGATGTGGACGGCGAGGTCGAAGTAGTCCAGCACGATCCAGCTGCTGGAGCCGGCCTGGCCCTCGCGGTGCGCGGGGCGCTCGTTGGCCTGCTCGCGGATCGCCATGACGATCCCCTCGGTAACGGCTTTGATCTGGAGGTCGCTTTCCCCCGTCGCGATCACGAAGTAGTCGACCTCGCCAGAGATGCCGCGGAGGTCCATGACCGTCACGTCTACCGCCTTCTTGTCCAGCGCGGCCTCAATCGCGATGCGGGCGAGGTCACGCCCGAGAGTGGGGCCTTCACGTTTGGAACGGGTCGATCGAGTAGAAGAGGCGGTCTCCATACAAAAGTCAGTCTGTAGAGTCGGAAGAAAGGGCTCGGAAAGGAGCAAGGCGGGTGTAGTCCGCGCCGATATACACTGCGACGTCGGGGTCGTACTCCGCCAGAGGCCCGGGCGCGGTCACGCGGTCGTCCGGGACGCCGAGCGCAGCGGCTACGCGCTGGGCGTACGTATCGGTCCCGGCGCGGACCTCCACGGCGGTCTCTTCACGCAGCGGCGCGTTCCCCACCTCGACCACGTCGAAGCCGCGGCGGCGCAGAAAGGCGGTCGCCTCGCGGCCAAGCCCGTCCACGCCGACGGCGTTTCGGACCTCCACCTGGATAGGGTCCGCTCCCGGCTCGGCCCCCAACGTGATCTCGGCGTCCCGGGTCGGCGTAGTCCGCGGCGCGAACGTGCGCGTGAGGAGGCCGTAGAGCAGGACTGCAACCAGAAGCCCAACGCCGACGAGCGCGGCGTTCAGCAGAACATCAACAATCCGCGGTCGGGCCAATGCGCTACTGATCCGCTGCGTCGCGGAAGAACAGGTTGCCGCTGGCGCCAGAGGACGCGTTCAAGCCGAAGCCCTGGCCGTACATGCCATACCCCTGAGAGCAGCCGCCCTGATAGCCATACGTGCACGCCGAGCCGTACGGCGTCTGGCGAACCTGCAGGCGGATCATCGAGTTCTCGGTCGGGCGGTAGGCCAGCTCCGCGTTCTGGAGGTAGATCTTGGCCGGGTTGTCGGCGGAAAAGCCCGCCGCGTTCGCGAGAGAGCCGACGGCGCCATGCGCGAGGCCGACATCGACACGGGCCGCGAGCCGGTTGCTGGGCTGCCACTGAAGGGACGTGGTGTACGTGCCGAGCCCGAGATCGCCGTAGGCGCCCGTCTGGTACCCGTACTGGTAGCTCTGGCTGAGCTTGAGCGTCTGCGCGTTGAAGAGCCCCGCGAGCGAGAGCGTCGGAGCCTCTGGCGAGGCGATCACCTCGACGGGTGCCTGGCGGCCAGGCACGTTGGCCTGGAGTTGCGCCGAAGCGGGTGCGGCCACGAGAAGAGCGAGGCCGAGGGCGGTGGTCAGGACGGCAGTACGCATGCGCAGAGGTGAGGCGGAACGTGCAGGATAGACCTGCGGGCGGATAGCGTCAACTCAACGCGGCGTGCCCCAGGAGAGTGCCCGTCGCGCCGCACTTTTATGGCGTAGGCCTCCGCGCGGCGCGCGCTCCCCGAACGCCGCGGCCTCTGGCGCGATCTTGCGTCATGCTGAAGCGCCTCTCCCCTTACCTGCTCTTCGCCACCGTGCTCTTGGTGGGCTTCACGGCCCTCGGGTACTGGCTCGTTTCCACCGGCCGGTGGACGCCTGCAAACCCCAGCGAAGCCGCCTACCCCATCCGAGGCATCGACGTCTCGCGCCATCAGGGCACGATCAACTGGGACGCCGTCGCGGCCTCTGGCGTCGACTTCGTCTACATGAAGGCGACTGAGGGCGGGGACTGGACCGACCCCGAGTTCGTGGGCAACTGGAACGAGGCGGGCCGCGTCGGCCTCGCCAGAGGCGTCTACCACTTTTTTACGTTCTGCCGCGACGCAGACGAGCAGGCCGCACACGCGCTCGCCACCCAGCCGCCAGAGGCCGAGCTGCCCTTCGTCGTGGACGTGGAGTACGGCGGCAACTGCGAGGGCTTCGAATCGGTCGAACACGTCCGCGCCTCGCTGGACCGCTTCATGGACATCGTGACCGACTCGATCGGCTACGATCCCGCGATCTACGCCGTCCACTCCTCCTACCCGGACTTTATCGAGGGGCGCTACCTCGGCAGTCCGCTCTGGCTCCAGCACGTGCTCTGGAAGCCGTCGGCCGAGGGCGACCGCACGTGGTCCATCTGGCAGTATTCGGTTACCGGCACCGTTCCTGGCATCGAAGGGCCCGTGGACCTTAACGTGTTCAACGGGGACAGCACGGCGTTCGCGGCGTTCCAGGTCAGCCCGTAGGCTCGCCTCTGTCACGTTCTGGGCGAGAGTTGGGCCTCTGGCGCCAGAGGCAGATACAAAACCGGGCCGCCCTCACTTGGAGGACGGCCCGGAAGGTCCAGACAGGTCTGGAGCGGTCGCTACGCGTCAGTGCCGGTCAGCATCGCGCCGCCCTCGCTGAGGAGGGTGCCGAGCTGCATCAGGCCGTCTTGCGAGGAGGAGCTGGCGCCAGCGGCCGCAGCCGTGGTCAGCTCGCCGAGGCGGACGAGCGTCTCGCCGATCTCCGCCCCGTCGAGGGTGTCCTCCTGGAGCTCGTCGCGGAGCTCTTCGAGGTTGTCGGTGATCTCCTCCGCGCCCTCGAAGCCGGCACCTTCGAGCTTGGCGATCCAGCCGTTGATGTTGTCCACGGCCGCCGCCGCAGGGATGTTGGTCAGGCCGCTCTGAAGCGTGGTGACGGTGCTCGCGACATCCACTTCGGGCGCGTCAGCGGGGACGCCGGGCTCGGGGTTGATGGGGGCGATCTCGTTGTCGGTGACCTCCTCCATCTGGTTCTCTGCAACGGTATCGTTGTCCGAGCAGGCGACGAGTGAGAACGAGAGGAGAAGCGCGAGGAGCGCAGTCGTGCGTGTAAACATGGTGTCTCTGGGTGTGAGAGGGGAACAACTCCGATGCCGATGCGGCATCGGAGGGTGACCGTCGTACAAGCGCCGCACACTGTGGTTCTGCGCTGGCGCCCTCTTCGCGCAGGCTGCGGTGGACGCCTACGGCGAAACCTCGGGGAATCGCCGCACGAGACGCCAGAGGCGTCGGATCTTGCGCCATGACCCCTGAGCAGCCCCCCATCCTCGCCATCGAGTCGTCGTGCGACGACACCGCCGCGGCCGTCTGGGCCGGTGGCCGCCTCGCCTCCTCCGTCGTCGCAAGCCAGCGCGTGCACGAGGGCTGGGGTGGCGTAGTCCCCGAACTCGCGAGCCGCGCCCACCAGCGCCTGATCGTGCCGACGGTCAAGACTGCCCTTGAAGAAGCGGGCGTGCCTCTGGCGGAGGTAGGTGCCATCGCGGTCACCTACGGCCCCGGCCTCGCCGGGTCGCTGCTCGTTGGGCTCAGCACCGCAAAGGGACTTGCGCTAGGCCTCGGCATTCCCCTCATCGGCGTGAACCACCTGGAGGGCCACGTCTACTCTGTGTTCGTGGACGAGCCGCACCCGGCGTTCCCGTTTCTCTGCCTGACGGTTTCCGGCGGTCACACGCTGCTCACGCTTGTCCGCGAAGGGTTCGTCCATGAGGAGTTGGGCCGCACGCGAGACGACGCCGCCGGCGAGGCGTTCGATAAAGTGGCGCGCCTGCTCGGTCTGGGCTACCCCGGCGGCCCACACATCGACCGCCTGGCGGCCTCTGGCGACGCGACGCAGTTCGCGCTCCCCTCCCCGCGCATCACGAACCACAAGTCGCGCTCCGTCGCGGACTTCTCCTTTTCGGGTCTTAAGACCGCCGTCCGCTACACCGTCGCCGACGCGCCAGAGGCCGCGGGGATGGCGCCCGACGCGTGGCTGGAGGCCAACCGCGCGGACGTCGCCGCGGCGTTCCAGCACGCGGCGAGCGAGGCGCTGGTAGGCGCGCTAAGCGACGCCGTGCGCCAGACTGGCGTGCAGGACGTGGCCATCGTCGGGGGCGTGTCGGCCAACAGCGGGCTCCGCGCCGCCGCGCAAGAGGCCTCTGGCGCCGAAGGCTGGACGCTGCACATGCCCGCGATGCGCTTTTCCGTGGACAACGCCGCGATGATCGCGGTCACGGCGGCATTCAAATGGGCCGCTGGCGAGACGGACGACCTCTCGTTAGGAGCCGAGCCCTCGTTGAAGCTGTAGCCACTCCCGTAGAAGACGGAGAGGTACTTGAGCGGTGCGCGGACTGGCCGATACACAGGGGGCATCGGCACCCGTGCTTTGATCCTCTCTCGGTTTCTGGTCTTGGCTCTGGCGTTCGTGGCTGCTGCTGCGAACGCGCAACTTGTGCTCACCCCCGACCGACCGGCAAAGCCTCTGGCGACGGCGCTGGAGATCAACTCCGACGCGTCGCTGTCTTTCGCCGCCGCTCGCGCGGACACGGCTGGCTTTGCGCGCGCGAAGTCTTTCTCGCCCGACGATGGCGCGCCAGAGGCCTATTGGGCCCGGGTGGCGCTACAATCGGTGGCGGACGTGCCTACCGAGTGGGTCCTACCTCTTGCGCTGCATGACGTGAGCGCCGTGCTCGTCCGCGAGGACGGGCGAATGGAACGCCACCGGACCGGGCGAGGCGTGCCGCTGGCGGAGCGGACGTTCCCGGTTGCGCAGCCCGTCGCCATCCAGGTCGCGCTGGGGCCGCGCGAATCGGCCGTGCTGTACCTCAAGGTTGCCGAGCCCCGGGGCAGCTACGCCACGGTGAGTTCGCCTATCCCTGTTGAGGCCAAGGCGTTCGAGCGCTCCCGGCGCCGGTCCGACCTGTTCCAAGGTCTTTTCGCCGGGGTCTTCCTCGCGCTCGCCTTCTACAACCTGTTCCTGTTCTGGTCCTTCCGCGACGAGAGCTTCCTCTACTACGTCCTGTTCCTCCTCTTCTCGGGACTGTTCTGGGGGGTCAGCACCGGGCATGTGTTCGAGCTGTTCTGGCCGCAGACGGTCGCCCCGTACGAGGCGCTGCAGTTCTTCGCGCTCGCGGGCGCGGCGGTGATGTACATCCAGTTCGTCCGCCGCTTTCTGGACACCCGGCGGACGGCGCCCCTCCCCGACCAAATCCTGCGGGCGCTGCTCGTGTTGTGGGTTGGCTGCATCCTCCTGGGCGCGCTCGGGGTTTGGAACCTCGCCCCGGACCTCGCTGCGCTCACCTCGATCGGGATCCTGACCACGACGTTCTCGGCGGGCATCGCGGCGCACCGACGGGGGTTTGCTCCGGCACGCGCCTACCTCTTCGCCGCGGTCGCTTTCCTCGCGCTGGGACTGGCGTACATCGGGCTGTACCTGTTCTCTCCAACGTTGCAGGCCTCTATCGGAAGGCCCATGCTCCAGGTCTCGATGCTGACAGAGGCCCTGCTTCTCGCCCTCGCGCTCTCGGTCCGCATCCGCATCCTGACCAGCGATAAGGCCGCTGCGGACATCGCCCGCGAAAAGGCCGAAGCCACGGCCCACGCGCTTCAGGAGACGGACGCGCTCAAAACCCGGCTGCTCGGCATTGCCGCACACGACCTCAGGAGCCCGCTCACGGGGATCGTCGGCTTTTCCGAGATGATCGAGATCGAGACGCCGGAGCGGCCAGACGTCCACGACATGACCTCCGCGATCCGGCGTGGGGCGCAGCGGATGCTCCACTTGATCGAGGACCTCCTAGTCACTGCAGCACTGGACGGAGGCCGCCTGCGCCTCAACCGCCGCCCCACCGCGCTCGCGGCGCTCGTCGCAGACGTGATCGACGACTACCGCTCCCGCGCAGACGCCAAGCAACAAGCGCTCTCGCTGCACCACGAGGGAGGCCTCGCGCTGGCTTCGGTGGACCCGGACCGCTGCCGGGCGATCGTGGAGAACCTCGTCTCGAACGCCATCAAGTACACCCCCTACGGAGGCACCGTTCGGGTGGAACTGGCCTCTGGCGCCGAACACGTGCGGATCGCCGTCCGCGACAACGGGCCAGGCCTCAGCGCCGACGATCAGAACGCGCTGTTCCAACGCTTCCGCCGGCTCACGCCAAACCCGACGGGTGAGGAAGCGGCCTCTGGGCTGGGTCTCTCCATCGCGCAGCAACTCGCGCGGCTCCACGGCGGCCGCATTGAGGTGGAAAGCACGCTTGGCGAGGGAAGCGTGTTCACGTTCGTGCTGCCGAAGGGCGAGGAATGCCCAGTCGCCGTTGCGCCAGAGGCCTCGTGCGAGCCCGAGCTTCAGATGGCGTAAGCCTCGCGCAAGCGCTCGAGGATGGCGTCGCAGGTGCGGTCCACCATCGCGTAGACCTGCTCGAAGCCGTCGTCGCCTCCGTAATAGGGATCGGGCACCTGGTAGTCGCCGGGCTCGGGGTCGAACTCCCGGAACAGGCGGACCTGCGTGCTGCGGTCGCCGTCGGGATCGAGGTAGAGCGTGTCGTGGAGGTTGGCCTTGTCCATCACGAACACGTGCGAGAAGTGGTCCAGGTCGGCGCGCGTGAGTTGGCGGGCCTTGAGGCGCGAGAGGTCAGTCCCGTGGCGCGCGGCGGTGGCCGTCATGCGCGCGTCCGGCGGCGCCCCGACGTGCCACCCGCCCGTCCCGGCGGAGTCGACCTCGATCTCGGCCCCGAGGCCGGCCGCCTCCACCTTCTGTTGGAAAAGCCCCTCGGCGACGGGGCTGCGGCAGATGTTTCCGAGGCAGACGAAGAGGACGCGGACGGGCATGGGACAGGGGTTGTAGGACGGGAAGTTCGCGGTTGAACGGGCCTCTTGCGCTCGAAGGGTGATGCGTACTGCGGCCTAAGGGGTAGCCGCACGCGCCTGCGCTGGCCGAGCCCAGGTTATGGATGGCGCCGCCTCGCCTCTGGCGCCAGAGGCGGGGCGGCAGAGGCAGGGCAGCAGAGGGAGACCATGGCGGAGCACATAAAGCCGCGCCCCTTCGCTCACACGAGCCTCTGACGGACAAAGGCGCGGGCGCGGGCGTCGGCGTCGAGCAGCGCGTCCAGGCTCTCGCCAGAGGCGCCGCGAGCGTCGTCCATCGCGGCTTCGACGAGGCGCGGGATGTCGGGGAAACGGACGCGGCCGTCCAGAAACGCTTGCACTGCGACCTCGTCGGCGGCGTTGAGCGCGGCGGGGACGGCGCCGCCGGCGCGCATGGCCTCTTGCGCCAGAGGCAGCGCGGGAAAAGCGGATTCGTCGGGCGCGTGGAAGTCCAGCGAGCCCAGCGTGGCCCAGTCCAGGCGCGGGAACGGCGCGGGCCAGCGGTCTGGAAACGAGAGCGCGTACTGGATGGGCACCTTCATCGTGGGCACGCCGATCTGCGCCTTTGCTGAGCCGTCTACGAACTCCACGACGGAGTGCACGATGGACTGCGGGTGCACAACCACGCCGACCTGCTCCGGCCGGAGGTCGTACAGCCAGCGCGCCTCGATCACCTCCAGGACCTTGTTCATCATCGTGGCCGAGTCCACCGTGATGCGCGCGCCCATGCTCCAGTTGGGGTGGTCCAGCGCTTCCTCGGGCGTGATGCTCGCAAACGTCTTCGGGTCGCGGTCTCGGAACGGCCCGCCAGAGGCCGTCAGGACGACGCGCTCGACGGCCTCTGGCGGCTCGCCGACCAGGCACTGGAACAGCGCCGAGTGCTCGCTATCGATGGGCAGCACGTGCGCGCCCGAGGCCTCGCAGGCGTCGCGCACAAGCGCGCCGGCGACGACGAGCGCCTCTTTCGTCGCAAGCGCCACGTCCACGCCAGCGCACAACGCCGCGAGCGTTGGCCGAAGGCCCGCCGCGCCGACGATAGCGGCCACGACGAGGTCGGCCTCTGGCGCCACGTCCACGATCGCCGCCTCGCCCGCGAGGACCTCGATGCCGGTGCCCGCGAGGGCCTCCGCCAGAGGCGCATGGGCGGCTTCGTCCGCGATTACGACGCGCTCGGGCCTCACTTCGCGCGCCTGCTCCGCGAGCAGCTTCCAGTTGCGGCCCGCCGTGAGCGTCACGATCCGAACGGCCTCGGGGTGCAGCGCAGCCACCTCTAGGGTCTGCGTACCGATGGAGCCGGTAGAGCCGAGCACGGCGAGGCGGCGCGGGGCGCGGGGGTGGCGCGGGGCCGGGTGTCGGAGGTCGGGGATCATCGGTGCAATAGGGCCTCCCGCGCGGCGTTCGCGAGGTGGCGGCGAAGATAGCCGACCTCACCGGCGGCATCCGGCCCACTACCTTCGGACAGCCCCCGACCTTGCCGTGCGCGCTCTCGTCCTCCTTCTGCTCCTCCTGCCTCTGGCGTCTGCCGCGCAGACGCCCGCTCCCCCGCTGCCGCCGGAGCCCGCCATGACGCCGCAGATCGGGGACAAGCCGATCCGCACGCCACGGGCCGAGCGGCTGCCCGACCTCCGCCAGAGGCTGGACCTCGCGCGACGGCGCCAGGAGGCAGGGCAGATCGACGAGGCCATCGCGCTGCTGGAGGATTTGTACGCGGCCAACCCCGGGACGTCGGCCATCTGGACACTCTTGCTCGACGCGTACCGCGAAGGGCGCCGCTTTGATGACGCTCTCGCGCTGATCGAGCGCCGCGAGGCAGACGGCCTCCGCAGCCCGGGGCTTCTGGCGCAAAAAGGCGGCGTGCTGTACGCCGCCGGACGGCCGGACGACGCGATGGCGACCTGGGACGCGGCCGTCGCGCTCGCGCCAGAGGCGGAGCAATCCTACCGGCTGGTCTCGAACGCCATCTCCCAGGAGCGGCTCTACGCCGAAGCGGCGCAGGTTCTCCAGCAGGGGGCGGAGCGCTTGGGCAATTCCCTCTTGTTCCGCCTGGAACGCGCGCACCTTTTCGGGCTCGGCGGCGAGTACCAGACGGCGGCACGCCTCTACCTGGAGGTGCTGGCGGAGGACGGGACAGCCGCGCAGCCCATCCAGACTCAGCTCAACCGCCTGATCGAGTCCGCGGGCGCAGCCGAGGGCTTTGACGCCGCGATCCAGGAAGCCGTCGCGAGCGACCCGTTTAACGCGGCCTTCCGCGAGATGGCCGCCTGGATCGCGCTCGCGCGCGAGGACTACGCCAGAGGCCTGGACGCGACGCGCGCCGCCGACCGCCTGGGCGCCGGCGACGGCCGTGCCGTGTTCCGCTTTGCCGAGGCCGCCCTCGCCGCTGGCGCCTACGACGAAGCCGACGCCGCGCTCGACGCCATCTTGGAGCGCTACACCAACGGCCCGCTCGTCGCCCCCGCCCTGCTCTACCGCGCCCGGCTCGCCGCCGCGCGCGCCGAGGCCTCTGGCGAGCGGCCCAGCACCGGCCTCGCCACGCCGCTCACCGACCGCGCCCGCGACGCCTTCGAGCAGTTCGTCGCCGATTATCCCGGTCACCCCGACACGCCAGAGGCGCTCCGGCGCTTGGCCGACCTCTACCTCGGCGCCTACAACGACCCCGACCGCGCCGAGGAGGCTTTGGAACGCCTCCTCACGTCCACGCGCGATCAAGCCGTGCTGGGCCAGGCGCGGCTGGACCTCGCGAGCGTGGCGCTCCAGCGTGGCGACCTCTTCGAAGCCCGCGACCGCTTTGGCGCCGTCGAGGACGCGATGCGGATCGGGCCTCTGGCTGAGCAAGCGCGCTACGAGCTCGCGATGATCGACTTCTACGAGGGCTTCCTGTTTTCCGCCCTCGCCCGCGCCGAAGCGATGGACGACAACACCGCCGCCGACGTCGCCAACGACGCCGTGTCCCTCCGCCTCACACTCGACGAGAACGCCGGGCCGGACTCCACGAACGCCGCGCTCCGGCAGTACGGGCGCGCCGCCTTGCTCCACCGCCGCGGCCTCCACGCCGACGCCCTGGTCACGCTGGACAGCCTCGCGGCCGAAGACCCCAGCCACCCCCTGGCGGACGAGGTCCTGATCCTCCGGGCCCATGCGCTTCGGGCCTCTGGCGACTTCAGCGGCGCGCTCGCCTCACTTGCCCGCATCCCGACCGAGCACCCGCGCTCTTACTTCCTCGACCGCGCGCTTTTTGCCAGCGCCGAGATCCGCGAGCGTGACCTCGACGACCCCGCCGGCGCCCTCGACGCCTACGGCCGGCTTCTCGACCTCTACCCCGGCTCCCTCCTCGCGCCCCGCGCTCGCGAACGCCTCCGCGCCCTGCGCGAGGCCGCCCGCACCTAGCCTCTCGCGCCAGAGGCCCCGCCGCCGTCCCCATGCGTATCCGCTCCCTCCTCCTCGCCCTCGTGCTCGCCTCTGGCGTCAGCGCGGCGCCAGCGGCCCAGGACCTCCTCATCCCGATGGATGAGAGCCAGTCCGACCACCTCAAGGCTTACGGCGCCGTCTACTGGGCCCTCGCCGACGGGCTCGGTGTGGACTGGCTGCTCAACTACCGCGGCGGCGCCTTTCTCGCGCCCGACACGCCCGGCATGCGCGACGAGCTTCGCGCCAGAGGCGTGAGCTACAGCGCGGCCTCTGGCGCCGAAATCACCGCCGAGGTGGAGACGCCAGCGGCCAACACGTCCATCGTGCGGCTGGAGAAGGCGCCCAAGATCGCGGTCTACGCGCCGGGCCAAACGTTGCCCTGGGACGATGCCGTGTTGCTCGCCCTCACCTACGCCGAAGTCCCCTACGAGCAGATCTACGACGACGAGATCCTGGACGGGAAGCTGGGCGACTACGACTGGCTCCACCTCCACCACGAGGACTTTACGGGCCAGTACGGCAAGTTCTACTCCGCATATCGGGGCCAGCCGTGGTACCAACAGCAGCAGCGCGAGGCCGAGGCCAGCGCGCGGCAGCACGGCCACCAGAAGGTGAGTCAGCTCAAGTTGGAGATCGTCCAGACCATTCGCGCCTACGTCGCCGAGGGCGGCTTCTTGTTCGCGATGTGCTCCGGGACGGACACCTTCGACATCGCGCTCTCCGCCCACGCGACCGACATCGTGCCGGCGCAGATGGACGGCGACGGCGTGGCCTCTGGCGCCGAGCAGGCGCTGGACTTCAGCGAAACCATCGCGTTCCAAGACTTCCGCCCCTCCTTCAACCCGATGGAGTACGAGCACTCCGACCTGGACGCCCCGCCACCGCAGGCGCTACGCAACCCGCTCACGGACTACTTCACCCTTTTCGAGTTCTCCGCGCGGTACGACCCGGTCCCGTCCATGCTCACGCAGAACCACGTGGCCAGCGTGCGTGGGTTTATGGGCCAGACGACGGCCTACCGCGCCGACGCGCTCAAGCCCGGCATCGTCGTCCTCGCCGAGCACCCGACCGGGACCGTCCGCTACCTCTACGGCCCCGTCGGGCGTGGCTTCTTCGCCTTCTACGCCGGGCACGACCCCGAGGACTACCAGCACATGGTCGGCGACCCGCCGACGGATCTCGCGCTCTACCCGGATTCCCCGGGGTACCGCCTGATCCTCAACAACGTGCTCTTCCCCGCCGCGAAGAAGCAGCCGCAGAAGACCTGAGCCCCTGGCTGCGGTGGGGCCTCTGGCGCCAGAGGCTTGTCTTCTGCCCGCGTAGGTAACGCCTCGTCAGAGGCGCGCCGGCCCAGCCGTTCAAGCCCTCGGCAGGTCTGCTCAGGGCTACCTCCGGTCGGTTCGATTCCCGCGCGTGGTATACAGGTGTTGACCGAAGTAGCATGCGGGATCTCCCGTCTACCATCCGCCTATGTATCGCCTTTCAGTACCCGTGCTTGCGCTCGCTCTCGCCTTCTCCGCTTGTGACTCTGGCGTCATCGAGAGCCCACCTGAGACACCGCCGGCTCCAGCGCTCCCATCGGTGCCGATGTCTAGCAGAGCAGGTCTGAGCCCTCGGTCATTCAACCTGAGCCTGTCGAACCAGGGCTATCTCAGCCAGACATTCGGCAGCTCAGACTCTACTGCTGTGAATGCCCTCTTCAACGGCAACCTGTGGGTATCGGGCCAACAGGGCGGGACGCTTCGTGTCGCCGCTCGCACGGACCTCTCCAACTTTACCAACGTCCCCTGTGCGGACGCCCCGAGCGGCGTGTTCTCCGTTGACAGTGACTCTGCTTACACGGAGGAGGGATGGCCTAGCGCTGTTGGAGCCCCTGTGGACGCGGAGGGAAAGCCTCGCGCCTATGGCGACCAAATGGCGTGGACCACCTATTGCCAATCCGCCAACGGGTCGATCCTGAACCAGCCGTTTACGGACCTCCGCATCAACGCGGCCGTTTTCGGGCACGACCAGTACTCGAACGTGGTGTTCATCCGGTTCGAATTGCGTAACGAGAGCGCCTCGGCCATCAGTGATGCCTACGTCGGGTTTTGGACCGACCCTGACCTCGAAACTGACGTGGCTCGGAATCTCGTGGGTGTAGACCTCGAAGAGCGGCTCGCGTACATCTACGCGGCCCCCGACGTCAGCGACCGCGCCCTCACGGCAGGGTCTGTCATCTTGGAAACCCCAGCCGACGCGCCTCTGGCGGCGCACCGGATTGTCACCAAGAACAGCCTGAGAGAGACGTACGGAGAGAACGGTCTCGGCTCCGCTGCTGCTTACGACATGGCCCTGCGCGGTCTCGACAACGCCGGCAACCCCATGGTGGACCCGACGACGAATCAGGCGTCCCCGTTTGCGTTCACAGGCAACCCGGTGCTCGGCACCGGCTGGCTAGATGGATATCTCTTCTGCGCGGAGAATTGCGAGGGGCAGGCGCAGCAGGGCCGAGAGGCGCGCCAGCTCATTTCAGCGGGCTCGTTCACCATCGGTGCCGGGGAGACGGAGGTCTTCACCCTCGCGTACGTTGTCCAGACGGGCTCTTCCTTTGAGGACTCCCTCGCACAACTGCGCGCGCTGTCCTCTACCCTTCGCGGGGCTCCTGACCTCTGGCGCTTCGTCTCCCAGAGCTAAACACCCAGCCTCTGGCGAGGCGGCGGGGATGACGCCTGCTCTCGCCAGAGGCCTCGCGCTTGGGTAGGCCGCAGAACGCGTGAGGACGACGCCTCTGGCGAACCGCGCCAGAGGCGCACGGTAGCTTCTGGCCTCGCTCCCGAACCCACCGTGATTACCAAAGCGCCAGAGGCCAGCCGCACCCGCATGAACGAGCTGGTGCTCCCCAACGACACCAACACGCTCGGCAATCTCATGGGCGGGCGGCTGCTCCACTTTATGGACGTGGCCGCAGGCATCTCGGCCATGCGCCACTCCAACCGTACCTGCGTGACGGCGAGCGTGGACAACGTGGACTTCCGCAGCGCGATCAAGCTGGGCGAGGTGGTCCTCATCGAGGCCGTCGTCAACCGGGCGTTTACCACGTCGATGGAGGTGGAGATCGACGTGTGGGCCGAGGACACCACGACGGGCACGCGGCGCAAGTGCAACCGGGCCTTTTTCACGTTCGTGGCCGTCGACCAGAGCGGGCGGCCCATCCCGGTCGTGCAGTTGGAGCCGGAGACCGACGAGGAGCGCGAGCGCTACGAGGCCGCCGAGCGCCGCCGCGAGCTCCGCCTCATCCTCTCCGGCCGCCTCTCCCTCTCCGACGCCGACAACCTCCGGGACCACCTCGCCGAGGTCGCCGCGGACGGCTGAGCCCCACCGCGCGGCCTCTGGCGCCGGAGGCCGATGGATCGCGCCAGCATCCGCGGCGTACACCGCTGCGAAGCGGCCGCTCCCCGCGGTCGTATCCGGTACCGGGCACCGGACCCATCCCACCCTCCTTTCATGTCAAGACTCTTCTCTCTCGCCTTTCTCGCCGCCCTCCTCGCGCCAGCGGCCTCGGCCCAATTCGGCATCGGCGCCCAGCTCGGCACCCCGACGGGTGTCTCCGCCAAATTCGGCTCTGGCAGCGGAGCCCTCGCTCTCGCCGCCGGTTGGGACCTGGACAACACCTCCGAGCTCGCGGTGGAAGGCCACTACATTCTCAGCGAGCGCCGCATCCCCGGCGACGCTGACCTCCGGCTGTTCTACGGACCGGGTGCGTACATCGAGACGCGCGAAAACGCCCGGAACCAGCGCAGCACCCAAGGCGGCCTGAGCTTCGGCGTTGGGCTCTCGCTCTTCGCCACCCGCGATATTGAGCTGTACGGCGTCGCCTCCCCGCGCCTCCAGCTGTTCGATGACACCGACTTCGATTTCGGCGGTGGCATCGGCGGCCGCATCTACTTCTAGCCCCTCGCCTCTGGCGCCAGAGGCCATCCCCGCGTCCCTCATGTCCGAGCGTCCCATCCGCATCCTCATCGCCAAAGTCGGCCTCGACGGCCACGACCGTGGCGCGAAGGTCGTCGCGGCGGCGCTGCGCGACGCGGGCATGGAGGTGGTCTACACCGGGCTCCGCAAGACGCCCGCGGTCGTCGTCCGTGCCGCGCTGGAAGAGGACGTGGACGCCATCGGCGTCTCCATCCTCTCCGGCGCGCACAACACGGTCCTGCCCCGCATCCGCGAGGCGCTGGACGCCGAGGGCATGACGGACGTAATCCTGTTGGCCGGTGGGACGATCCCCGAGGCCGACGCCAGAGGCCTGCTGGACGCCGGGACCGTGGACCACGTGTTCACGCCGGGCGCGCCTCTGGCGGGCATCGTGGACACGCTCAAGGAGTCCGTCTACGCGCGCAGGGCGGCGGCATAGCGTGATTCCGCCCCGCGTTCTCATTACCGGTGCCGACGGGCTCGTCGGCCAGGCGCTGACGCGGCGCTTTGCCGAGTGGCCTGGCCTGGACCTGCTGCTTACGGGACGTGGCGACGGCTCGCGGCTGGCCGAGTTTTCCGGCGGCTGGGTGCCGCTCGAAGTCACGGACGCGGCAGAGGTCGAGCGTGTGATGCAAGGGTTCTCCCCGACCGTCGTGGTACACCTCGCGGCAATGAGCAAGGTGGAGCCCTGCGAGCGCGAGCGCGAGGCGTGCTGGGAGGTCAACGTGCACGCCACGGAACGGATCGCGCGGTCCTGCCGCCGCCACGGCGCGCGGCTGGTCTTCCTCTCAACGGATTTCGTGTTCGACGGCACCGCTGGCCCCTACGGCGAGGGCGACCGGCCCTCTCCTGTCAACGCCTACGGTCGCTCCAAACTGGCCGCCGAGAACGCGATCATCGGCTCGCGCTTGGCCGAGTGGAGCATCGTGCGCACCACGCTCGGCTTCGGCGACGTGGTGGGATATCCCGAGGGACGCTTCAACCTCGCCACGTTCCTCGTCCGCGAGCTATCCGCCGGCCGCGAGGTCCGCGTCCCCTCGGACCAGTACCGCACGCCCACCTACGTCCCCGATCTCGCCAGAGGCATCGCGCGCCTGATCGATCAGCGGCGCGACGGGGTGTACCACATCGCCGGGGGCGAGTACATGAGCACGTTCGAGTTCGCGCAGATCCTAGCCCAGCGCTACGGCTACGACGCCGGCCTCTTGCGCCCGGTCACGACGGCCGAGTTGCACCCGGACGCGCCGCGCCCCCTCAAGGCGGGTCTGCTCACGCTCCGCGCCCAGAGCGAGATCGGCTTCCGTGCGACGCCTCTGGCGGAGGCGTTGGACGCGCTGGGCAAACGCCTCGGCGTGCTCGCCTAGTTCGACGCCGTCGGCGCCTGGGTGGGCAGGAGGATGAGCTGCGGCGCGCCAGAGGCCGCGCCCGCCTCCACCTCTGGCGTGACGATGAGGTACGAGCCGTCGCGGCGGACCGAGACGTCCGTGGCGAAGAACTGCTCCAGTTGGACGGCGTCCGTCGGGCAGGCCATCCGCGTGCAGCCGAGGCCCTCCTCCACGCTGAGCGTGGCGCCCCGCATCCGGTAGCGCCCCTGGCAGGTGTTGCAGGAAGCGATGGAGAGCGACCCATCGGCCCCAAACGCGACGGTCTCGCCGGAGCCTCTGGCGACCTCACCCGTGGGGTACACGATGCGCTCCAGGCTCCACGACGAGCCCGCGAGGAGCACACCGCCACCAGAGGCGCCCGGTCCGCTGCACCCGGCTACGATGAAGGCGAGAGCGAGAAGGGCGAAGCGGCCGGCCGGAAACGTCATTGAGGCAAGGTGGTGACTGCGCGCAATCTACACGCCGCGGCTCCTCCCGGTCGCCAGAGGCTCGTCTACTCCCGTGTAAACGTCAGCACGCGAGAGGCCTCTGGCGCGGAAACCCGGATCTGCAGCCGCGTCGAGTCTGCGGCGAAAAGCGCGGGCTCACGGACCACGCCGTCTCGGTACACCCCGAGCACCAACACGAGGTCCGTTTCGAGCGTGCCAGCCACCTCCGTGCAGGATGCAGTCGGGAAGTCCAGAACCTGCTGGTTGACGGCGAACTGCGAGGTGTACGTCCCGGTGCAGTCGTTGGTGGAGTCGATGGAGAACGTGCCGTCTGCGCCGAAGGCCAGTTTAGAGCCTACGGGGCCCTCCACCGCCGCTCCGGAGACGTCCGCTACCTGCGCGAGCGTCCACTCGCCGGAGAGCGCGCTCTCGGGCTCGGCGGAATCGCACCCCGCCAGAGGCATCGCGAGGAGTGAGAGGCAGCAAAGAACGGGAGTGAAGAGGCGTCGCATGTCGGGCTCGGAAGGGAGTCGGAATGCAAGCTAGGCTAGCTTCTGGCGCTCTCCCCGTCCCAAACCGCTTACCCCACGCCCGGTCCCGTGCTCGATCCCCAGTTTCTCCGCGACCACCCCGACCGCGTCCGCGAGGCCATCACGAACAAGCGGACCGGCGACCCCGCGATCGTCGACCGCACGCTCGACGCCGACCGCCAGAGGCGCGACGCCATCACGGCGCTCCAGGCGCTCCAACAGCGTCAGGGCGAACTGAGCAAGACCATCGGTCCGCTCATGAAGGCCGGCAAGCGCGACGATGCGCAAGGGCTTCTGGCGGAGGTCGCCGAGGTCAAGGAGCAGGTCAAAACGTTGGAGGCCGAGGCGCGAGAGGCCGAAGCCCTCTTCCGGGATCTGATGCTGGAGATCCCCAACGTGCCCGACCCGAGCGTGCCCGTAGGCGCGACGCCAGAGGAGAACATGGTGGCGTTCGAGTGGGGCGAGACGGCGGCGTTCACGGGTCCCGATGGCGAAGCCTTCGAGCCTCTGGCGCACTGGGAGTTGGCGGAACGGCACGGCCTGATCGACTGGGAGCGCGGCGCGAAGGTCGCGGGCGCGGGCTTCCCCTTCTACATCGGCAAGGGTGCGCGGCTGCAGCGGGCGCTGATCAGCCTGTTCCTGGACCTCGCGGGCGAGGCGGGCTACACCGAGATGCAGGCGCCGCTCCTCATCAACGAGGCCTCTGGCGTGGGGACGGGACAGATCCCCGACAAGGAAGGCCAGATGTACGAGGCGACCAAAGACGGCCTCTACATGATCCCGACCGGCGAGGTGCCGGTGACGAACTTCCACCGCGACGAGATCTTCTCTGCCGAGGACCTTCCCGTCCTCTACGCCGCGCACACGCCGTGCTGGCGTCGGGAGGCGGGCTCGTACGGCAAGGACGTGCGCGGCCTCAACCGCCTGCACCAGTTCGATAAGGTGGAGTTGGTCCGCTTCTGCACGCCAGAGGCCTCGGACGACCACCTGGAGGCGCTGCGCGAGGACGCCGAGCGCGCCGTGCAGGCGCTGGGCCTCCCCTACCGCCGCCTGCTGATGTGCACCGGCGACATGGGCTTCACGCAGTCGAAGAAGTACGACTTGGAGGTGTGGAGCGCGGGCCAGGGCATGTGGCTGGAGGTCTCCTCCATCTCCAACTTCCAGGCCTTCCAAGCGCGCCGCGCCGCTATCCGCTACCGTCCCGAGCCCGACGCCAAGCCGGAGTTCGTGCACACGCTCAACGGCAGTGGCCTCGCACTCCCACGCATTCTCGCGGCGGTGCTGGAAAACAACCAGCAGGCCGACGGCAGCATCGTCCTCCCCGAGCCTCTGGCGCAGCGCGCCGGCTTCTCACGGATCGGGTAGGCCTCTGGCGCCAGAGGCAAAGGATCTGCGCGAAAGGACGCACAGCCGGTGCGTCCGCCCTCTACGCCGCCAGAGGCTCCGACGGCCTCTGGCGCTCGAAGTCCTTCGCGTCGGGGATCAGCGTGTCCAGCACGCGGGCTGACGAGAGCACGCCGGGCATCCCCGCGCCGGGGTGCGTCCCGGCGCCGACGAGGAACAGGCCCTCGACGTCCTCGGACTTGTTGTGCGGGCGGAAATAGGCGCTCTGCGTGAGCTGCGGCTGGATGGAGAACGCCGCGCCTTTCAACGAGAGGTAGTCCTCCTCGAACTCCTTCGGCGTAAGGGCGAGTGACGCCGTGACGTGCTCGGAGAGGCCCGGCAGGACAGTCGCCTCCAGGTACTGCTCCACGAGCTTGCGGTACTTCTCCGTCTCCTTGGTCCAGTCGGTGCCGCTTTCCAGGTGCGGGACGGGTGAGAGCACGTAAAAGCTGTCGTGGCCTGGAGGGGCCATGTTGGGGTCGGTCGCGCTCGGGCGGTGGAGGTAGAGCGAGAAGTCGTCCGCCAGCTTGTGGTTGTCGAAGATGTCATCCAAGAGCGCTTTGTAGCGCTTACCGAGCAGGATCGTGTGGTGCGCCACGTCCTCGTATTTCTTGTCGGTCCCGAAGTACCAGACGAAGAGACTCATGGAGAGCTTCGTCTTGTCCACCTTCTTGTCGGTCCACGTCGTCCGGTGCTCAGGGCGCACGAGGTGCTTGTAGGTCCACGCCGCGTCGGCGTTGCTCACCACCATGTCGGCGCCGATGTGCTCCCCCCCAGCCAGGCGCACCCCCGTCGCGCGGGGCTTGCCGCCAGAGGCCTCGGCGGTGATCTCCTCCACGGTCTCGCCAAACCGGAACCTGCCGCCCATGCGCTCGATCAGCGCGGCGATGCCGGCGACCATCGCGCCGGTCCCGCCCATGGCGTACCACACGCCCCAGTGGCGCTCTAGGTACGCGATGAGCGCGTAGATGCTCGTCGTGGAAAACGGGTTGCCGCCCACCAAGAGCGGGTGGAAGCTGAAGACCTGCCGCAGCCGCTTGTCCTTGAAATACTTCGCAACGAGGCCGTAGACCGTCCGGTGGCTCTCCAGGAGAACCATGCTCGGGATGATTTTGGCCATGTCGGTGAACTTGCCGAACGGCACGTGCCCGAGTTCGAGAAAGCCGGTCTCGAAGATGGCCTCGCTCTTTTTGAGGAAGCGCCGGTAGCCCGCCACGTCGTCCGGGTTGAACCGCGCGATCTGCTCCTCCATCGCGGCCTGATCACCGGTGTACTCGAACACCTCGCCGTCGTCGAAGCGGATGCGGTAGAACGGCGTCGTGGGCACCATCTCGACGTAGTCCTCGCGCTTCTCGCCCGCGATTTCCCACAGCTCGTCGAAGAGGAACGGCGCCGTGATAAGCGTCGGGCCCATGTCGAAAACGTACTCGCCCCCGTCGCCCTCGACGCGCGTGACGCGCGCGCGCCCACCGGGCTGCTCCAGCCGGTCCACGACGGTCACGTTGTATCCTCTGGCGAGAAGCCGGACGGCTGCGGCGAGCCCACCGAAGCCCGCGCCAATCACGACGACGTGCGGCGCGTCAGGTCCCGCGAGCGTGGGCTCGGAGGAGGTGTTGAGGCTCGCGTCTTTGCGTACGGCGAGAGTGCGGATCCAGGAGGGCATCGGAGGTGGTTTCAGTCTGGAGTGAAAGTCCCGACGGCTACCCCTTGCCTCTGGCGGCGTTCCCGACACGGCGTCGCCGGAGAGGAGTGAAGGCGGGTGCGCCTTCCCAGGCGATCCTGTCCGCGCCAGGGACGCTGGCGAAACTCCTGTTCCAACAGGTTCATGAGAGTTTGCGGGAGCGTTCGTCAAGCTCCACCCAACTCTACAAACGCTCGAACCAGAGCCGGACTCGGTTCGTGATTCCGGCCCACCCCTCTCCCCCTTCTATGCGATACCTCACTCTCTTCGCTCTCGCGTTTTCCCTCACCCTGACCGCCTGCGACTCCGCCGACGTCGAAGACGACTTCACGGTCACGGCTGCGGTCACCGCCGACGCGGAACTCTCCGTTCTAGAGCAGGCCGTGCTCGAAGCTGGCCTCGCGACCGCCCTCGACGATCAGGACGGTGAGTTCACTGTATTCGCGCCCACGAACGCTGCGTTTACCGCCGCGCTCGACGAGCTCGACCTCACCGCCGCCCAGCTTCTGGCGCGCCAAGACCTCGCGGCGATCCTCCAGCTCCACGTGATCTCCGGTCGCGATCTGGAAGCCAACGACCTCCAGGACGGTGACACCATCACGACGCTGAACGGCCAGACCCTGACGGTCGTCGAGCAGAACGGCCGCATCGGCCTCGACACCGAGGACGACGATGACGATGCCAACGCGTTCGTCAC